>NZ_JBLWIC020000007.1:0-6634 GCF_048538155.2 Paracoccus sp. T5 | reverse complement strand
ATTCACCGGAATATCAGTCATCTGTACACCTCGGGATAAAGGCACCAAGAGAATGGTGCGTTTTGATGTTGACACATCTTCTAGTTACTGGTGTCGAATATTACGAATTTAGCCTCTCGCAACTTGCATCCTCAGGCTTTAGGAGCGCATCTTTCCATCCCCCAATTGGGGTATTTAAATACAACTCCTGGCTGACCTTCTTCCCCCTCTCCGTCCCGCTTCATAAGACCCATTACGGCTGCTTCAGCTGCCGGAGGTTGAAGAGGGAGGGGCGGGTTGCAGCGATCATGCCAAACTGCGGCAAGCAAAAGCCCCGCCAAAAGGCGGGGCATGCTTAAATACGATACTAAAAAAATAGACTATGGAATGGTGGCGCTTCCCAACCTCTATCCAACCCGCCCACCTGGAGAATGTTTCCGGCGGCAACGGACGTTTGACCAACATAGTTAATGGGATTGAGCCTTGCCGGAATGTGCATGTTCTGTTCCTTGGCCGGAACCGCTGAAGTGCCAATGAGATTTTAGTTTCGCAGGCGATCCCATCCCCATCGCGATCAAGATCATAAACGTCAGGTCCGACGACCTCGACGGGGCCTTGCACGTATGCCGGGCCGTCCCCGCTGCCACCTGCGCAATCCACGTCGCGCGCTGAAGGCCCCTGCAGGCGGTCGAGGCGCGCGCTGCAAACATCCGTCGCCGTCTTCCGCTCAGAGTCCGACCGCCTCGCGCAAGGCGCGGTTCATCCGGGTCTGCCAGCCCGGCCCGCTTGCCTTGAACCGGGCCACCACGTCCTGATCAAGGCGCAGGGAGACGGCCACCTTGGGGCTCTCGGCCTTGGGCCGTCCGCCCATGTTCCGGCGCATGGCATCGGCCAGAGCCGGGAAGGCTTCGGAGAAGGGTCGAGCCTCGGCCAGCTGGTCGTCCGTCACTTCGGGCGCCTCGGGATCGCTGGCGATCATGCGCTGGATCTGGTCTTCGCTCAGGTGCTTTCGGCTCATAGCAGGCTCCTCTCCTTGGCGCTGGCGGGGCGCATCGAGATCACCGACACCCCTTCGGTGCCCAGTGCTGCGAAGACCACAGCCACGGTCCCGTCCGCGAGGCGGCCGATCGCCATGTGTCGGCCTGCCTTTGCCGGAACCACAACCGAGGCTAGAAAGAAGGCCTCGTCCAGATCGGCGAAGTCCAGACCGTGCTTGGCGAGGTTGGTCTGCCGCTTCGGCGCATCCCAGGTGATCATCAGCATGGGTTTGCGTATATACTATAACCTAGCAGTCGTTCAAGGTGCCTAGGAAACAGGAAACCGCTAAAACGGCCACCATCTGCGCCGCTTGGCCTGAGGTGCGGTCAGACGTTCAACAAGGTTATGCAAGCGGTCGCGCTCTGCTTCTGTCGCCGCTAGTTTTCCCCGCAGCTCCCCTGCTTCCACCTCAGCCTGCCGCCATGCTTCTCGCGCAGCTTGAAGTTCTGCTCCTGCATGGAGGGTGGGCACAGGGTGGGCATCAGGCTGCTCAAGGTGAACAGATGTGGGCATCTGCCCAGTGGGCGTGCAGTGGGCGCGCGCCCAGTTATCAATGGCTTGGGGAGTGATTTTCCAGTGATTCCGATTGTCCCTAAAGGCTAGCAATTCCTGCGTTTCTATAGCGCGCATGACGGTCCGCCGGCTGGTCCCTGTAGCCTGGGCGGCTTGAGTGGGCGACATGGGCATGGAAGTGGGCAAGAGAGTGGGCATGCGCACTGGGCATCACTCCTGGAGCCCAGTGGCAGGAAGGTCCGGCTCCATACCGGCGAACATGGGTTGCGATACGGGCGGGAGACCTTCCCCAGAAGGCAGCTGTCTCTCCCCAGCATAGAGCGAAGGAATACGACGAAGGGGCTCCTGATTATCTAAGTTCTCGCGATCAGGCTGCTCTTCGTCAGAAAGCAGGACACGGGCAGAGAACAAGCTATATCTGATTCCATCCCTAGGACCGGTCCAGGCGATACGATCGTTGATGATGTAAGCATTGACTGTGCCGCGATCTCCGATTTGCCTGACCTCGATCCAGTTCTTATCCTTCAAGACGCGAAGGGCATTTTTAACTGTATTGATATGCCGACCCATGAGTGTAGCCAGAACCTTTTGCGATGCTACAACCGCGTTCTGATCGCCGACACGGGCAACAAGAAGGTGCATCAGCATCGCCGCATTAGGACTTTCTCGCATCAGGTTTGCCCATGCTTCATGAGCTGCACGCTCTGTCTGAACCCAAGTCCCTTTAGGTTCGCTTACAGTCGATAGCTGACCTTTGCTCATGCCCATCCCTAGTATGTTTTTGTCAGTTTCTGACAGCAGAAAGGCACATTGAAAAGTATGAAGTCAACATCGGATTGTCAAAAACTGACACGTAGATGTCTAGGGGTGGACATCTCTAGAATGTCTAGGGGTGGACATCTCTAGGATGTCTACCCCCCCCTATAAAAACATGAAAAAACAATAACTTATTTTTTCCCCTTCTAATGATCTTAAGGCAGGCAAAAAATCCACAGTCCGGGCGCGCTTGCGCGCCGGGGGGGAGCGCCCGCCAGGTAGCTGGCGACCCCCCGCCGGATGGACGGATTGTGGAGTTTTTGTTTGCCGTCGGACGCGAGGCCCCTTGTGGGCCGAGTGGACGACTCCGCGTGCGTTTGCGCGCGCGGCGGGTGGGGGGTGGGGGTCCGGGGGAGGGGAAGCCTGCTGAACCGCTGTTCAGGCGGCATGGGCAGGATCTGCTGAGAACAGGCTCATTGCCCGTCATCCCACGCGTCGTCCTTCGGTTTGATCCGATGCTCGGCTGCGGGTTCATCCCGAACCTGCTCCTGAACGGCCGGTTTTGCCTTCGGGGCGTGCTCGATCGCAGACTTGGGCTGCGCTCTGGTCCTGGCCGCGGGCTTGGCAGCCGGGGCATCGAACGCATCCAGCGCTTCTTTGGCTGCCGTGTGCAGGCGGGTCACGAGGGCTTTCTCGTCCAGACCCTTTTCCTTTGCGAAGGCCTTACCGCCTGCGACCAGACCGTCCTGGACGGCGCGCAGGCGGCGGTTCTCCTTGGCGATCAGCTCGGCCCTGGTCCCGGTGGCCTTCAGCTCGCGCTGCAGCCGGCGGTTCTCGTACTGAAGGTTGCTGACCTCCTCCTGCATCTTCGGGGTGCCGGTGACCTGCTGCTTGAGGGTGAAGAGCTCGACGGCATGAGCGCGGGTCTCGCGATGCCGGGCGGCCTGGACGCCCCTGAGCGCGTCGGAGGCGGCCTCAGAGGCCCTTTCCCGCCATTCCGCCTCCGTCTCTCCGCCCAGGCCCAGAATGGCCCCTCTGCGGCGCTCCGGGAGGCTCAGGGCGGCATCAGGGTCGGTGAGATGGGCATAGGCCCTCTGGACCCGCTCATGGCGTGCTGGAGAGCCCTGCAGGCCCCGTTCCAGCCCATGCGCCTTGCCGACCCGTTCCGCGAAGTCGGTCTGCATGGCGGAGAGCTGGTCCCGGCTGCCGACGAGGGCGCGGGCGTTCAGCTTGCCGCGTTCGTCCAGGGGAATGGTCATCACCGTCATGTGGGGGGTGGTCTCGTCCCGGTGGATCACCGCGGAGAGGACGTTCTCGGCCCCATGGCGGGCCTTGAGCCAGTCCAGGGCATCGGTGAAGTAGGCGTCCTGCTCGTCCCGGCTCATGGCCTTCAGGGCTTCGGGGGAGCCGCCGACGAAATACTCCAGCCCGTGAACGGCATTGCTGCGGATCTTCTCGGGGGCACGGTCCTTCCAGGCCTCGAGGACGGCGCGGCTGGTGTCCCCGCCGACCAGGACGGTGTTGTCGGAGGTGCGCCGGGCATCGGCATTGGGCGTGTCGCGTTCCCGGAAGCTGTGCTGGAGAGAGGCGCCCATGTTGCCCATGGTCTTGATCTTGGCGCAGCGGAGGATGGCGAAGCTGCGCTGCGCCCCGAGATGGAGCATCCTGCCGCCGGTGCTGCGGTCCAGGCGAAGGCGCCAGGCGCCCTCCTCCTCGTTGCCTCGCGCGCCCATGAACCGCTCCTCCGAAGGAAGGTTTATGTGTACTCACTAGACAATCTGGCACAAGGCCAAATTGATCGCTCGCCCCGCAAGACGGGGAAGGGACACATAAACCTTCCTTCGGAGGATCTCGCGTTGCGCTGAATAGAGAAGGAAAAGAGCCGCCTGTGGCGGCTCGATCCCCGGCCCTTGCCAGCCATGCGTGGGCGCTGCGGACCGGGGATCAACAGGCCGCTGCGGTGTGAAAAATCACCGATGCATTTTTTATCATAGTGTACTTTCCATCAAGAAGAACGCTCATGCCGAGCCAGGACTCTGACCAAGACAAGCCTTCCGAAGAGCAAGCCGATCCGACCCACGCGCAGAAGGACGAAGCGCTTCAGGAGCGGGTGAGGAAAATGGAGGTTGCATAGTGCAAAATCAGCCCCGGAAGCGGTAGAACGCCCCAACTGCACGATCTTCTCTAATCGTAACGTGTGCTCTTCGACCAAGGGGCTGAGTAATCTGCTTCTTCATGCACCGACCACCCATCAAGATCCTTGGCAATCTCTTTCATCGCTTCCGGCGAGGCCTCAAGAAGTAAGCTGCCTCCTGCATTTTCAATAATCATTACATTCGTGAGCATATCGAGTACCTTCTCTTCAGAGTTAGTACTCAAATCGTCTTTATTTTTAGAGTCTTCCCGCTCGGAAGTTGTTCGCCTCAAGACATACCTTGCCATGACTGAATATCCTCAACATTTGGAAGGCCCGCTCCTTCATAGTCAGGACCAAATCCACGCGGAATACAAGAACTCAGTAGCATCGCCTCCAAAGCGTCTGATCGAGCTCGCGTCCTTGGCATATTATATATATCTTTACTTTGAGACAGAAGACATGCAGCTACACCTGCCACCACAGGTGCAGCCATTGATGTGCCGCTTGAAGGTCCATAGCCCCCGTGCGGGAGCGTCGAGAGAACTCCTACGCCAAGGCCAGAACAGGTGACTTTCGGCCCCATATTAGAGAAGCTAGCAATGAACTCAGGGCTATTTTGCACTTCCGGAGGCCGTAAAATTTCCGACTCGCACAGAGCTCCGGCGGGGAAAGATTCTTCAAGCCCCATTGCAGAAACTGCGATAGCCCCAGGGTAAGCCGCAGGAAAAGTTACTTCCTTCCGGCCATTATTGCCCGCGGATACAACTACCAAAACCCCTCTATTACGAGCGTCTTGAATTGCTTCCGCGACAATGAGCTCTTCTGGCCCTCCGCCGACGCTTAGATTGATTATGTCGCAACCATCGTCTACAGCCAGTATCATCGCCTTCATGATAGCGTAGTTTGAGGCGCCGCGAGCTCCATCTCCAAACACGCGATACGAGCGGATCATGACCCCAGGAGCTAAGCCTCGGATTCCAGCATGTTGAGAGGGCGAAGCCCCAACGAGGCCAGCAACATGCGTTCCGTGTCCCTTCCAGTCCTCGAAAGCGCTGGCCAACTCACCTGTGACGGTATTCTGCCCTCCAATAACGTTCAAATCGGGATGCGGTCCAACGCCGCTGTCTAAAATTCCAACCACCACTCCCGTTTCGGAGTCAAACTTTGAATTCCCATAATATTTTGCCACTGCGTCGCTGTAAGGTAAAATAACGGGAGGTATACTTATCTCTATACTTTCAACTTCCCGGAGGTCCAAATTTCTACGGGAGGCACCCCAATGGTTTGAGTCAGTTAATGCCCACAGTCTATCAGTGACATCAGGACGCAATATTAAAATCGAAACCTTTCCATTACTATCTGTCTTACCATTACAGATGGGCCCGTCCTCATTTCCAAGCAAAACTTCGACTCCAGGTAGCGCCTTCTTGGTATTCGCATCTGTGCAAAAAAATGAAATCTCTCTTGCGTCAGGCCCTGCTTCAGCAACTTCTTGATCAAATGACGAACGCTGCAGAAAGAACTGCGTCTCTGGAAGAGGGTAATCCACCTGTGGGACTACACGAAGTAGCATATTAGGATCAGAATTCATGGCGTCAGCTACTTCATCATCCATCTCAACAAGTCTGGCCCCTTGTCGATGAACTGAGTCGATCACCGTGATGTTGCCTTCAAAGCGTTCCGTCGTGGAACCGGGAACTGAATAAGATGTGCTAGCAGCCTCTGGAATATCTTCGATTTGAACAGTTGTTGAATCATTATCCGCCCGCTGCACGTTATCGGAGGTAATTACAAAACGGCGCATCGCGATCTCCTTTGCGAAGCCGAACACAACCAGCGACGGGCGGATATCTTTAGTAAGAGCTTACGTTACGCACTTCGCCGCGAAAAAACGAAATTATTAGCCGCCATTCAACAGCGATCTTCACAAATTCTGCGCGCAGACTCTGCTGCAGCCATACAGGCTG
This sequence comes from Paracoccus sp. T5, assembly GCF_048538155.2. Taxonomy (GTDB): domain Bacteria; phylum Pseudomonadota; class Alphaproteobacteria; order Rhodobacterales; family Rhodobacteraceae; genus Paracoccus. Next base: position 244 of record NZ_JBLWIC020000007.1, on the reverse strand, counting down.
CAAGTCCAATACCGGCCGTGTTCGCAGTGCACCATGCCGCCGCTGCTGCTGCGGCAACTCCGCAGGCAAACTTGCAGGCATCTTTTAGGGGGTTCCACATCGGATCTAATGTGGTATCGGCGGTCATCTCTGGAGCATTTGGATCGGGAACGATACGATCGCCATCTTTTATCGCACCTGTCTGACGGAGACCTTCTTCTATTTTTTGTTGCTCCGCAGCCGCGATAGCATTCCATTGCGCTTC
>NZ_JBLWIC020000006.1:0-7269 GCF_048538155.2 Paracoccus sp. T5 | reverse complement strand
GTGATGGCGCAGGAGATGAGCGAGTGGGATACCGACGCCGACGGTGCCCTGACCTCGGAAGAATTCCACACCGGCTGGGGCGCGTCCTTCGGCGAGGAGGGCAGCGCCTTCAGCCGGTGGGATGAAGACCAGGACGGCGCCCTGACCGAAAACGAGTACAATGCCGGCGTGTTCAGCTCCTATGACCGCGACCGCAGCGGCGTCATCGAGGAGCCGGAATTCGGCGATCTCGGCGATGACATGGGCGATGGCGGCTTCTGGGACGTCTGATCCCTCCCGCCACCCACGGATAAGGGGCCTGCGCACGCGCAGGCCCTTTTTCTGTGGCCGGGAGACCGGCAGCAAAAAGCCCCGCCGGGGCGGGGCTGCTGGTCACTCGGAACGCCGTTCAACACGCGGCGGCGCCGAAAGGTTCCGCGAAGGTCAACTTGCCGATCCCGTCCTTTCTCTGTCCGGCGCGCCCCCCTATCCCAAGCTGCGGCCGCCACAGGTAAAGGGGGGGTTCAGAGAAGGCGGTACACGTCTTGGCGGGATGCGGATCAGTCGCGCCTCTGCGCACCTTCCCGGAGATAGGACATGGGCGTGCCGGACCGCGCCTCACGGGTTCCGGGACGCAGAGCGGCCCGGGCGGCCGGGGTGAAGCGCAGGAGCTTGGTTACCAGCCCCTCCCTCCAAGGCTATCATCTCAGCGGTTGTTTCTGTTTTAGTATGTCCGGCCAGAGTCCTGGTGACTGTCCTTAAGGTGTTCTCTTGGGAGGTAGGCTTGCTTTGTTGTTGTGTCTTCCTGTCCTGAAGTGCTTCTATCCGGACGCGATTTGGACAGTTCGTCCAAGTCGAGAATGGACATAGTGGGACGGTTCGTATGGCGATGCTTTCGCTTCGAGAAGCTGCGCAACTCTGCGGTCGAGGGAAGTCAACAATCCAAGCGGCAATCAAAGAAGGCAGATTATCTGCGGGTCGGAATGAGAAGGGTGGCTATCAGATCGACCCCTCCGAACTACACCGCGTTTTCCCCTTCACTATGTCCGATGATAGGACAGCGGACAGACCTAACTGGACAGAATTGGACAGGGTAGAATTTCTAGAATCAGCCCCTCAGTTTGCGTCCGGCGGTGTCCGAAACCCGGTGGACGGGACAGGACGGGACTTGTCCGAGGCTGATTTGCGCATAAAACACTTGCAGGAGCTTCTCGCGGCCGAAAGGGCAGGGCGTGAAGATTTGAAACAGGCGCTTCAAGCGCGTGTAGATGACCTTCAAACTACAGTTTTGGATCTTCGAAAACGCTTGGACCAAGCCGAAGAAGAAAAGATGCGGCTTCTGCCGCCGCCTGATGCTGGTAAGCAGGAAACAAGATCGCGACCACGCGGGCTGTGGGCACGCCTGATAGGCCGGTGAGGTTAATCTAGCAGCTTGCCGGTCTAAGGATCATAAGACCGCTGGCGGGCTGGAAGATCCGGCTCCATTCCTTCCAAAGTGGGTTGTGAGACCGGGGGCAGACCTTCGCCTGATGGCAATTGCATCTCTCCGGGAAGCAAATCAGGGATACGTCGCAATGCGGCTTGCTGGCCGAGGCTGTCGCGATCCGGTTGTTCTTCTTCAGAAACGACGACCGCTGCCGAGAATAGGCTATAGCGGATGCCATCACGTTTACCTGTCCAAGCGACCCGATCATTGACGATATAAGCGTTCACTGTCGCAGCATTCCCCAATTGCCGTACTTCGATCCAGTTATCAGCTTTCAAAACCGAAATCGCTGTCCGGACTGCTCGTTCAGAGCGCCCAATGATTTTGGCAAGCGCGACTTGGGAAATGACGACAGCATTGTGGTCTCCTAGCCGTGCTGTCAGCGCGTGCATAATTTGAGCGCCAACCGGAGACTTGGCGATGAGGTTCATCCAGGCCTCGTGGGCAGACCTTTCCGTTTGAACCCACGTTCCTTGCAATCGGCGCTCTGGCAGCTGTTCCAATTTCAGTCGCTCCCGTTCCAAAATTAGGAAGCAAGCTGCCGCACAGAGCTACAAAGAGCAACTTAAAATTTACATCTCATTCCATTTTTTGGAACGGCGGTGCCGGTCTACCGGAACGACGGTGCCGGTAGAACAAAGAGAGACCGGAACGGCGGTGCCGGTATACCGGAACAGTGGTGCCGGTCGTCTCATAAAAAATATAGCACTATCAATAACTTATTTTTTTCCCTTCTAATGATCTTAAGGCAGGCAAAAAATCCATAGTCCGGGCGCGCTTGCGCGCCGGGGGGGAGCGCCCGCCAGGTAGCTGGCGACCCCCCGCCGGATGGACGGATTGTGGAGTTTTTGGTTGCCGTCGGACGCGAGGCCCCTTGTGGGCCGAGTGGACGACTCCGCGTGCGTTTGCGCGCGCGGCGGGTGGGGGTCTGGGGGAGGGGAAGGCAGTAGAAGCTGAACCTAAAGGTGCGGCGCAGCAGATAGGAACGTTATGCGCCTGAGCCACATGAACAGTAAAATCGCGCAAGGGCTGAGAGATTAATCACCTGGAGAGGCTTTGTCTGATATCCGCGAAGGACATGTTTTTGACTTCAGGAGATATCCCTTGAGAGCATTTTCAACGATTAGTTCGTTAACCGTATTGCTAGCACTTTCCGCCTGCTCCGGCACCATGCAGGGTGTGACACGCGGCACAGGCGAAGCTGTGCAGTTCTCGTATGAGCAGGGCATGAACAGCGATACGCTAACCGCCGTGATCGGCAACGAGACATTCAAGGGCAAGGCAGTTCCACGCGGCACACAGTCCATACAAGCAACGACCTGGTCAGGCGATTCAATTTATGGATCTAGCTCCACTGGCGAGTTCATGGCGGTTCTTTTGGGATCTCGCGGCTCGTCGCTGTCCTGCCAGCTGCAGTATGCCAATGCCGAAGGCTTCACGACCAGCGGTGGTGTGGGCGTTTGCCGGCACAGCGATGGCCGGATCATCGACGTCGTTTGGTAAGAGCTCGCTTCGGCATTCGACTGTGTCTTGCTGCCAAAGCGGCTGAGAACAGGCTCATTGCCCGTCATCCCACGCGTCGTCCTTCGGTTTGATCCGATGCTCGGCTGCGGGTTCATCCCGAACCTGCTCCTGAACGGCCGGTTTTGCCTTCGGGGCGTGCTCGATCGCAGACTTGGGCTGCGCTCTGGTCCTGGCCGCGGGCTTGGCAGCCGGGGCATCGAACGCATCCAGCGCTTCTTTGGCTGCCGTGTGCAGGCGGGTCACGAGGGCTTTCTCGTCCAGACCCTTTTCCTTTGCGAAGGCCTTACCGCCTGCGACCAGACCGTCCTGGACGGCGCGCAGGCGGCGGTTCTCCTTGGCGATCAGCTCGGCCCTGGTCCCGGTGGCCTTCAGCTCGCGCTGCAGCCGGCGGTTCTCGTACTGAAGGTTGCTGACCTCCTCCTGCATCTTCGGGGTGCCGGTGACCTGCTGCTTGAGGGTGAAGAGCTCGACGGCATGAGCGCGGGTCTCGCGATGCCGGGCGGCCTGGACGCCCCTGAGCGCGTCGGAGGCGGCCTCAGAGGCCCTTTCCCGCCATTCCGCCTCCGTCTCTCCGCCCAGGCCCAGAATGGCCCCTCTGCGGCGCTCCGGGAGGCTCAGGGCGGCATCAGGGTCGGTGAGATGGGCATAGGCCCTCTGGACCCGCTCATGGCGTGCTGGAGAGCCCTGCAGGCCCCGTTCCAGCCCATGCGCCTTGCCGACCCGTTCCGCGAAGTCGGTCTGCATGGCGGAGAGCTGGTCCCGGCTGCCGACGAGGGCGCGGGCGTTCAGCTTGCCGCGTTCGTCCAGGGGAATGGTCATCACCGTCATGTGGGGGGTGGTCTCGTCCCGGTGGATCACCGCGGAGAGGACGTTCTCGGCCCCATGGCGGGCCTTGAGCCAGTCCAGGGCATCGGTGAAGTAGGCGTCCTGCTCGTCCCGGCTCATGGCCTTCAGGGCTTCGGGGGAGCCGCCGACGAAATACTCCAGCCCGTGAACGGCATTGCTGCGGATCTTCTCGGGGGCACGGTCCTTCCAGGCCTCGAGGACGGCGCGGCTGGTGTCCCCGCCGACCAGGACGGTGTTGTCGGAGGTGCGCCGGGCATCGGCATTGGGCGTGTCGCGTTCCCGGAAGCTGTGCTGGAGAGAGGCGCCCATGTTGCCCATGGTCTTGATCTTGGCGCAGCGGAGGATGGCGAAGCTGCGCTGCGCCCCGAGATGGAGCATCCTGCCGCCGGTGCTGCGGTCCAGGCGAAGGCGCCAGGCGCCCTCCTCCTCGTTGCCTCGCGCGCCCATGAACCGCTCCTCCGAAGGAAGGTTTATGTGTACTCACTAGACAATCTGGCACAAGGCCAAATTGATCGCTCGCCCCGCAACGCGGGGAAGGGACACATCAACCTTCCTTCAGGAGGAGCTCTCTGCACTGCAGAAGTACTCTAACTTTCCGCATAACAACTAACTAATTTTTTTCTTGTATTAGTGCATAAATAACGTATTAGAGTAATACTACATAACAAGTGGCAAGCCATGGAGCTAATCAGAATGACTGGTCAACAACGTCTTGCAGAGCTTGGGCTAAATTCGGTGAAAGCGTCGTACTACCTCGAACTTCCAGTCGAGTTGATTGCTGAAGCTGCGGCTGAAGAAGAGATCCCCACTTGGCTAGATATCTGCCTCACAGCGATGGAGGAGACAGCTGAAGAGGACGATGACGCATTCACGTACTTGCAGGTCGGGCAAGATATACAGGGAACTTCTTGGTCGGAGGTAACCGCACGTCAGGCCGTGCCGATCATTATTGAATATGCACGCCGGGGGGAGACCTTGACTTATCAGGATCTCGATCGAGAACTGCGGGAGCGTGATCCTTCTCGGAAAAATGCGGGAACTTTGCCAAAGTACGCCAAGCCTCTTGGCCTTGTTGGCAACGTGATTGATCAAATCCGCAAAGAAGCAACTCTCAAGGATGGAGCTGTCTCATCAGACTACGCTCGCATTCCTCCGCTTGAAGTCATCGTTACGCGTGGGCGAACTGGGATGCCGGGAACTGGAGCCGATGGTTTTCTGATCAGCTACCTTGAAGACATCGGGCAAAAAAATGTTGAGGATCGGCTGCACTTCGAGCGCAAAGCTTTGTACCTTCAAGCGCAGAAGGACGTCATGGATTATGATAAGTGGGGACTACTTCTGGGTCTCTGCAAAAAATAGCGCCCTGCGGTTCAAGTATAACCTTCGAAATGAATCTGGAATTTTTAAGGAGAATTGTATCAAAGTCGAATTATATAGTAGTTTTGGCGGCAACTAAAAAATTTAAAAAATCACCGGTCTACTGTTCTATAAAAGCTCGTGTAGGATTAATAAATGGCTATTATATTAGCAATAATCGGAGGCGCATCTATGGCTCTGGCTATTTTTGCCAAGGAGAAGCTAGAAGGTCGAGAAATTATTTTCTTTCTAGTCGGCGGCTTTCTAATAAGCGCTTCTTTAGCGGTTGGGTCCGGCTTTAATGAATGCAGCATAGGGTGGGGCAGTCGCGGCAGCTATACTGACTGCTGAATTTGGGCTGACGCCCTGGCGAACCTGTTGGGCCCATACCGGCCCTTGCAGAAGGCGCCTGCGGCGGCCCAAAGCTCTTCCCTGGCCTATTGCTGCGATGTCGGGCGAGTTTTCTAGAGCGCGACGGAGCTGGAAGAATCCGCATAAGCGAGACCACAGGGAGCGAGCCATTGCGGAATTTTTCGCTACCGTTACTCTTTTTCGACCCACATCCCCCGACTGATCCCTTTCCTGCTCCAAGAGGCGCCCCCATAACACCCATCATTAGCAACGGTACCTCCACAGCCAATAGGAGCGTAAGGCTGCACAAAAAAGCTCCGCCCTTTTGGGCGGAGCTAAGACGTTATCTTACCCTGATTACGCTGCTAGAGCGTAATTACCCTTGGAGTGGTTAATATTAATTGGCTGAATCTCGCTTGAGTGTACGCTGCTCTTGGCAAGCTTTTCAATCCCGCCAGGCACATTTTCCAATTCAAGCCGCTCAATTGCAAGGCGCCGTACCACTGTTTCGATCACCCCATCCATTGGAAATTCGCCGCGTTCCCAACGTCCTACCGCTTGTTTATCGCGATGTACCATCTGAGCAAGCTCAGTCTGAGTTAGCCCCATTTCAGTACGAAGGAAGCGAAGTTCAGCTGGGCTCATACCCTTATCATGGCACACGATGCCTTGTGCGATAGCATGGTGCAGCTCATTGATTGCCGGAATATGGATGACTTCATCACCGTCGTCATCTTTGAATGGCACCAAGCCCTCAATGTACACGTTGGCCAGGCCACTTTCCGTGTAGTGATAGGTACTCATTCATTACCCTCCAATATAGACCCGGATCGCGTGGAAGTTTCATCAATCCACATGACGGTCACAACTTTAATTATGCAGTTTCTCTCATCCGGTATTACTACCAGACCTATAGAACGACCGCCGCTGTTTGGGGTTATCCCCTCAATTACATACTTGTAAAATTGGGGTCTGGTCGCAGGGACGCCCACGTCGTGTACGAAGCCGTGACGAAGAACATATAGTACATCTGGTACATAGAGCTCCCTCTCACCTTCACGTTGCATCGCATGTATCTTGTAAACCAGGGACAGCTTTCGCTGTTTGGCCATTGTGCGTATTTTCTCAGTCGCAACTCGTGGGGACCAAGATGCGTCTGCTGCTACACTGCTTCGCTGCGTTCTTGTAGGCATCAAGTATCACCGTGATACAAACAGTCAAGGGGCATGTTTGGTTCCTTTTATTTAATATCTGTTTTTGTTGAGAAAAGTATTATTTCGGAAGCAACGTTCGGTCCTTGACGCGCAACAGGCCTGTAACGCTACGAACCCTAAGCTACCGTTTGCGGCTCACAGCTGGGAAGGGACTAGCATCATAAGCCTGCACGAAAACGAATCACATCTCTAGAAGGTGGGTCACCAAAATATGGCGGTGCGCAACTGACCATTTTAACTTTTCGCGCCACAACCCCCGGCTGATCCCCGCCCCTGCCTCCGTTCCGCCGCATAAGACCCATTACGGCTGCTTCAGCTGCCGGAGGTTGAAGCTCGCGCTTTGTTCAGCAGCCCTCACCTTGCCGCGAATTGCGAAACATCGAGGGCCGCCGCGTGTTGGGTCGCCAGCAGCGCAAAGCCGCTGAAACGGAATAAAGGAGACGCAACATGACCCTCGAACTCAAGAAGATCGCAGGTATGGGTGCCGTCATTGCCGCGCTGGCCGCTGGCCCC
>NZ_JBLWIC020000005.1:0-8526 GCF_048538155.2 Paracoccus sp. T5 | reverse complement strand
TGGTAAATTAAAGGAGAAGGCAAGATGTTCGCGGTAATACCGCGATCTTGGCAAGGGGGGGTTAAAAACCCCCCCGTTGCATCCCCCAAAAGAGGCACACATGGCAGACGACCGACCGAGCAAATCAGGCACAGAGACACGACAGCGAAGCAAGCTTCTGCAAATCCGTGTCACGCCTGATGAACTGGCGGAAATCGTGGCGCAGGCCGACCGCGCCCAACTCACCCCCGCCAGTTATGCCCGTTCCGTTTTGCTGTCCGCCCCTGCCCCACGCGCCCGCCGCCGCCCGTCCATCGAGGCCGAGGCCATGGGGCGGTTGCTTGGCGAACTGGGCAAGGTTGGGTCAAACCTCAACCAGATCGCCCACCACATGAACGCAGGCCGAAACGAGGTTTCGCCCGCCGCCATGGAAGCCGCTTTGTCTGAGGTTGCCGACATTCGCGCCGCGATCTTAGAGGCCATGGGGCGCAAGCCGTGATCTTGAAGGGCAACATACGCGCCAACGGCGCGGAGCTTGCCCGTCACCTGTTGAACGAGCGGCAGGACATCGACCCTGACGACAGCAGACAGCCGCCCAAGCTTGGCAATGAGCGGGTAGAGGTTGCCGAGTTGCGGGGCTTTGCCGCCCGTGATCTTGCCGGAGCATTTGACGAGATCGAGGCCATCGCCGCCGGCACGAAATCCACAAAGCCGCTTTACAGCCTTTCGATCAATCCGAGCCAACCCATGAGCCGCGAGGAATACGGCAGAGCCGTTGACCGCATCGAGGAAAAGCTTGGCCTCACTGACCAAGCCCGCGCCGTTGTGTTTCACGTCAAAGAGGGGCGCGAACATTGCCACGTTGTTTGGTCACGCATCGACCATGAGAAGATGCAAGCGCGGCACATGGAGTTTGACCGCCAGAAATTGAGAGAGGTTGCCCGCGAACTTGTCCGAGAAATGGGGCATGAAATGCCAAAATTCTTGGGCGAGGACAGAGGCACAGACCGTTTCAAAGACCGTTTCAAGGAGGTTACACTTGCCGAGCAGGGGCAGGCGCGGCGCACTGGATTAGACCCCGCAGAGCGTAAGCAGGCCATAACAGAAGCCTATCAGCGATCGGACAACGGCGAAGCTTTCCGCGCCGCCTTGGGCGAACATGGATTCATGTTAGCCCAGGGCGACAAGCGCGGGCTTGTGGTGGTGGACAGAGGCGGAGAGGTTCACAGCCTCAACCGCCAGATTGATGGAGCCAAAGCCAAGGAAATCCGCGAGAAATTGCAGATTGACGGCATGGCGCGGGATCTTCCTACCGTTCAGCAGGCTAAAGAATTGATAGCCGAAAAAGCCCGCGAGAAAGCCACAGAGAGGCCGCAGGAGCGCGACAACCCCGCCGAGAGGGTGGAACATGCGGAGAAAGCACTAGAGGCCGTCAGAGAGGCGGAAAACGCCGAACTAAAGGCATTGCGCGGGGGGTATCGTGAACAGCTAAAGCATATCCGCGAGGCCGAGGCCGAACGCATGACCGAGGCAAAAACCGCGATCAAGGACGCATACCGCCCAGAATGGCGCGACCTGTTCAAGCGTCAGCGCGAAGAAATGGAAGCCTTGAAGCATGAGACAGCCACCCCCGCCCGCCGTCTTAAAGCCCTATTGTCAGGCCGCGCGGGGGATGCGTTCGACTTTGCCAACCGTGGCACACTGGCAGGAGCCTTTAATTTTGTGGTTCGCGGTCACATGGACACGGCAAAGCTTGAGAAAGCCCATACAGCCGAGAAACGCGACCTAGGCGACATGCAGAAGCTTGCCGAGCGTGAAGAAATCCGCGCCATACGGCAGGAGGTCAGAGAACAACGGGCAGAGGCCAGAGAGCAACATAAGGACGCTTACAGCGTCACCCGCGAAAGCTATGCAGAGCAACGGGAAGAAGCCGCCCGCCTATTGGAACAAAGCCGCAAGCTTATCGAGGAACAAGGGCGCGACGTATCACGCGGAGAAAAAGCCGAACGCGAAGGGCGGTCAGGCTTTGGCTTTTCCCGTCAGGGTTTCGGGGAGCGAAAGGGCTTTGGCTTTGGACGAGGCCGCGAGAGAGAGGACGAGGACGAACGCGAAAGGCCGTTCAAACCGCCTAGCCAGAGTTTCACGCCTTGAACCTGTCAAAACTGACAGGGGCAAAAATCAGAATAAGATTCTGATTATTTGACTTTTCCCGCAATCATCCCGCATATTAGGAATCTAACGAAAGGTCGAAAGATGAAAGATTGTTTTTCATTGGCGGCAAATCCGTTGTTGGTTAATCCGCTATTGCCTGAAACACAGGAAGCCGAATTGCAGATGATACCATTTACGGACACAGACCGCCGAGCTGTTGATTTTTATAAACGCGCTCAAGCTACGATGTGACCAAAAACCCCGCTGAATTGGCGGGGTTTTTATATTTTAACTTTCCATTTCTTGCCAGTCTCATCAGTTGCATAGGCTGCTTTCGGTTTTATAAATCCGTCTGCTTCGTGCGAGAAAATTGACAGGCTTACGGATGACCTTGGCTTAACTTCTAAATTTCCACCCAAATCAGAAATGGGAACATATATTAAATCTCTTGTATTGCTCCGTTTGACGGCTTTTATTTCTGGTTGCTTGTCAGTTGCAAACCAAGCATTTTCTATATGAGCGGTAACATTTCCAATGTTGCGGATTTTGAGGGTGTGAGTAATCGCCCAAGTAACTGCACTGCTATATCCGTTATCTTTGTTATCATCTAGAAACTTTATAAAATCATCTTCGGTCATCTTCTCAATAATCTCTAGCCGAAGATTTATTTTCGAGTTTGAAAGCGTGTGCTTATACCGCATAAAGTTTAGTATCAAAGCAACCGTTCCAACGGCTGCGCCATAGGCTGCAAGCAGGTTGTTTTGAACAAAGGAAATAGCTGCGTTAATCGTTTCCACCAATAGCACCCAAATCTAATTTATATTACCGAAGGGATTTTCTGTTCTGGCAGAATTTCACAAAGGCCGCACCCGCATTTTTAGCAGGATTGCCGCGCCCCGCTTCCGCTCTTGCAAAATCCATCCAATCCGCGCGGAGGCGGTAATAATCGTAACCTTTATCACGGGCAATTTCTCGCGCCTTTTCTTCCGCCCAATCAGGCAAAATAATCCCCGCTTCAATCTCATTTTTGACTGCCCGAGGGCGAACTGTCACCATGTCGGAACCGTCCAAATCGAAGCGGTAAAAGGGTGTTTTGTCGTCCGTTATTATTTCCCGAAGATTATGGCGGAACCGCTTTAGGGGGGCATTGCTTCCCGTTTTGGCTTGTAATTTTTCAAGGCTAATCTGCCATTTTTTTGAGTTGCCGCAATGCTTGCGGGCGATCTCATAAAGCCGCCTTTCGATAGGACGGCGAAGGCGGAAATAATCGGGCGATATTGTAACAACTTCCGCTGCCTCTATTGCCCTCATAAACCAGTTAGACAAGACAACTTCGCAATAATCTAAACGAAATTTTTCATCATCCGTTCTGACAAATCCGCCTTCATCGAGAAGGCTAAAAACGCGAGTTTCGATTTTGCCGCCTGTCCGAACATTGGTTGTGAATGTAGTGCCAATTAGCCGCTGAAAAGCTTGCTCAAGCCGCGCATAGTGATTGCCGCCGATAGGGCGATTTGTTGCAATGGACAGTTCGCGCGCGGAGAAACGAACCGTTTTACCGATAGGCTTTCCTAGATTCTTTCTGTGCATGAGTTGGCTAACACAGAAGATCAAAATATCCTTGTCTTTGATTGTTGGAAGCCCAAGGCCAGAAGGGATGATTTTTAATGTGTTACCCCCTGATTGATACTGCAAATGGCGCATGTCTGGCTTTGTCGCCAAACTGAAAAGCGGATGCTCCATTGAGGCTGTATCGTCCTTCGGCACTACATCGGAAATGTCGAGGACGAAGAAATCTGGTTGCGGGTGATGATCTGGAAGCAAGGACATGTGAATCAGCCTAGCATAAGTTTGACCTATCAGGAACCAAAAAGATTTGACCTATCAGGAACCCGCATGAAGCTTCGATTTGAGAAAAATTGTTTGACCCTTTCGGAACCAAAGTTTGACCCTATCGGAACCAAAGTTTGACCCTTTCGGAACCGAAACGGGGTTTAAAGCCATACATAGCAATGGCTTGATCGTTGTGTAACTCACTACGTTAGTTAACATTGTTAACACTAGGGGCGGCGGCCTACGGCCTTGCCTACATGGAAGCCCGCAAGCGGGCTAACTTGCACCGATCACATGGCCTTGCAGGCCATACGGTGCAAAGAAGGAAGGGCTAAGGGCTTCGCCCTCGCGCGATCAAGGGTGAAGGGCTACGCCCCGTCAGCCGAACTATTTTCCCCTTTGACCAGGCCGCCGCTTCGCTCTGGCTTGGTCAAATTCCTCGCGAAACAAAATAGCCCGTCTGCCGCCCTTGCTCTTTGCTACCCCACGTTCGCCACGTGGCAGACCTGCAAAAACAAGTTTTGCAGGCTAGCCCCATTAAGGGGGGATAACCTCTAGCGTCGCGATCTTGGCCGATAGTGCCGAGCCACTACGCGCCGCGCTTTCCGATTGTAACGGCGGGTTTTCCATTCAAAGTATTTTTGCTTTAGCCATTCAATCAAAACCATATTTGCAACCTTTCGCGAATATGCCACGCTTTATTTTTAACAGAAGGATTTGCAATGAGTGAAAAGAAAGACAACAGGCCGAGCCATAGAGCCTATCAAGTTATCAAAATATCTAAGGATAAGGGCAAATGGCGCGAGATTGGCGCAGGTTGGTTGCACCGCGACATGGCAGGAATGACGATGAAGCTTGATGCTATGCCCGTTGATGGCAAAGTGATCTTACGGGCGATAGATTGGGATGCAGGCGAAGAAGCAGAGCCAGAACTTGCAGACGGTCAGGCCGTGGAACTGGCGAAATATGCGGCGGAAACGCTCACAGAGTAAGGGCAGGACAGCCCGCCCGCTTTGGCCTATCGACTACCCAGACCCCGCCCCACAGGCCGAGGCCGTCACATTGGCAGACGGTCAGGCCGTGGAAATCCGCTTTTCGCTTGTCCATTGGGGCTATTTGGGATGGTTGCAGGAGCGGCAGGGCTTTGACGTGACGGGCTTTCTTGCCCATGCCGTAGGGGATGCACCGCAGAACCACGACAAGGCCATCAGAGGGGCAATTTTGAGGCTCTACGCACAACGCGAAGCCCGAAAGCTACCCCGCCCCCCATGGCTTGCGCCACTGGCTTAAAACGGGCTGTCCTCGTCCTCAGGTTCGCGCAACAGATCACCCGTTGCGGAGCAGGCAGAGGCCGTCACGTCCGAAGGATAATCCAGCACCCTGATATTGATAAGCAATTCATTGAATTTCAAAACGGCATCATTAAAGGCCGTTTGATAAAGTTGCGCGTCTGGTTTTCCATTTTCCGCAGTTATACAAAGCAATTCGTTATAGCCAGAACCGATAATTTGATAGTAATCAAGCAATGCATTTACAACATGGGGCGGAAGGTCAGATTTAAGCTTTGTCATGGCTTCATCTCCTTTGCTTTATTTTACCCGTCACAGGCTTTTACATCAAACAAATTCCTTGCCTTTAAATCCTGTTCTTTATCGCCCGTCAGATGCCCCATAAATTGACAATCGCCGCAGACATACACCCAAGCCGAATAAGGCAGATCGGGGAATTTCTGGCGGTCAAACTGTATGTGTGATCGAGTAAGTATCTTCTCACAAAATGGACAAGGCAGGGTTTTAATCACGGCTTGTCCTTGCCCCACATGATTTTAAAAGGCCATATCCCCCGCCGCGCGGGTGTAGATTCAGGCTTTGGGGCAAGAAGCGATTGAGGCCGTTCCGCGGGCATGGCCTGTTTATCGCGCAAATCCTCAAGCCGCGCTTGTGTATCGCGCCTGTCCTTTGCTTCCTGATCGAGCCTAACCCGCAAATCTGCCACCTGATCGCGCAGGGCTTCCGTCATGTTGTGCGCCCCCTCAAGTTCTGCCCGTAACCGCGCAATTTCTAACTGGTTTTCGTGGTCAGATGGGATGGTCAGTTGCGGTTTTGGTGACTGGTTGTCTGTCTGGTCAGTGATCTTGTAGGCAAAGACGCGGTGCAGTTCTGACGGGTCAATCTGCCAATGCCCCTTAGCGTTCTTTGTCGCGGTCAGTTGCCCGCTTTCTATGGCTGTAAGGATTGTTCCCTTGGCTTTGCCTGCAAGCTTGGCGGCTTGATTTGCGGATAGTGTCATGCGGTTTTTCTCACTGGTCAGTTGCGGTTTTCGTGTCTGGTTTTGACCAGTCAGCGTTGACCAAGTGTGCCACATTCGCGGAGGCTGTCAAAGGTTGCGCCCTGCATGGCCTTTCCCGCCGATTGCTTGGCGATCTCTGGTCAAGGCCATGCTTCCACTACTGTTGAGAAGGGGAGGGCGGCAGGATGCCAAGCCCGCTCAATTCCTGCGCCAGTTGCAACGTCAGCTTGTCCATGTTGCGGACGTTTTCGCGGAGGTGGGCGGCAACGCCCAGAGCGAAAGCGTCGTTCGTGTTTTCTGTCAGCCATTGGCTACGTGCCCGCATTTCCGCGCATTGATCGAGCATCGAGGAAAGACAGGCTTTCAGATCATCGGCAGGCACTGTTTTTTCCTTTCGAGGGAGGGGGCGGGGTCAAGATAAATCGCGGAAGGTTCGCCCCGCAGGGGTGAAAGCCGCTATTTATCTTGATGCCGACACAGCCCGATTAGGCTTTTAAGCTCCCCCTTTGAATAACATTCAAAGGGGGGATGCCATGCGGCGAGCATCCTTTTTAAACTTTAGGAGCAACCGCCGCAGGCGGTTTCAAAATAACCCGAAAAGCTTTTTCCGTTTCGGCTTTTCTGGTTTTCCTTCATTGGCAATAGCTTCAAGCTTGCGTTCAAATTCGTCAATACGTTGTTTCGTTTCTTCATCGCAGATAATGGGATGCCCTTCCGACCCGTGAGGCGGTTGGTCAGGATGTTCCGTATAAGTTGGAGGAAAGTTATAATCCTCATCCCAATCAAAATAACGGGCATTGCGATAGTAAGGCCATTTGACAGCTTTGATCGGGTTTTGATTGGTAATGAATAGCAGAGATTGGCGAGGGTGCATCTTCATCACTTCATCAGGTGTCATAAGATCGCGCCCAAATTCCCGATCACTCATTGATTTATAATTTGGGTCTGCCTCTTGCCAAAATCCGCCATTGCGTTTGTCCATCGTTGATTGCGAAACGGTTTCCAAAGTTTCGCGCCCGAGGAGCCGCGAAACATATTCTGCCGTAAGCAGATCATTTGCACCGAGAATTTGCAGAACCCCCGCATTGGCAAGGAAGGTTTGCCAGCGTTTTTGGTAGAGGTCTTGCAGTTGCGAGAGGTCTTGTAGGATTGCCCAAATCCTCATTCCGAAACCCGCCATAAGGCCGAAAGCTTGTTCGACCTTTCCAAGACGACCGAGCGCGGCAAATTCATCGAGAATGAATAGCGCGGAAAGTTTGGGCTTACCCTTGCGCCGAGATACAGCCGTTAGAGCCATGGAGACGAGCAGACGAAGCCAACGCCCATGAGTGTCGAGACGGTCAGCAGGTAACACCAGATAGACGGACAACGGCGCGTCATTGTCCTTGAGTTGCCCGAAGTCAAAGCTTGAATGTGTCAGACTTGCCCGCACCGCGTCAGAGTCCAGAAAATGCGTGTTTGCATTTGCGGAGGACATGACCGACTGCAATTCCTTTTCGGTTTTTTGCATGAGCCTGTTTGCGGCTTTTCGGACATTGTGAAATTCGCTTTTTGCCATACCCCTTATAAGGTCTTCCATATCAGCAGGCGGCAGTGAAAGAATATCACGGACGCGGGGCAGATGCCTTTGTCCTTCTTCATTTGGTGATGTGACAACATGCATGATGAAGCCCGCCAAAGCCGACTTCGCTTCTGTTGACCAGTGCGAATTTTCGCCCTGTTCATCGACAACAAGAGCATCCGCGATCATCTGGGCATCGTCCGTCAGATCGGGGCTATCAGCTTTGAGCATGTCCAACGGATTGAAGGCCGCGCGATCAAATGGCGCAAGATCAGGGGTGGAGCCGTCAAAACCGCAGTCATCCCGCAGGCGATCAACAGCAATGCCCCACGGGTCGAGGATTTGGACAGACTGCCCCATGCGCCGCCGCGTGGAGGCCGTGACAATCGCGTTTTCGCCCTTGGGGTCGATGACGAACACACCGCCCCGATAGTCGAGCAGGTTCGGAATAATCGCGCATGTTCCCTTGCCAGTGCGGTTAGGGGCTATGGTGATAAGGTGCTGCTCGCCTGTGTATCGAATGGCCTTCAATTCTAGCTGATTGATGTAACGATGCCCGACCGTGAGGCCATCGGGTTTGAACATTCCCGCTTCCTCAATCTCATTATCGTTCATCCACCGCGCCGAGCCGTGATCTGTCGAAGCCATGATGCATACCCCTGTATTCAGGCTGTTTCCGTCATTCCTTGCTTAACCGTCTCTTAACCTGTATA
>NZ_JBLWIC020000004.1:0-84116 GCF_048538155.2 Paracoccus sp. T5 | reverse complement strand
CTCCTGAGCTTGGGGCAGCCATTCGTAAGCGAAGGGCTGCCTTTGCCCTTCTGCAGTCTCTGCTGCCCTACACGTGAAGAAAGACGAAATGCTGGCAGCAACATCCTGCCAAGACGGTAACATTCATGCGCGAACCTCTCGAAATCTATTGATGTGGAACTTTGACCTCAATAGACATCACACATGATCCACGTGCTGCGCCAGCTTGCTATGATCTTCATCGTGACCTTGGTCTCGATGGGCGTCACTGCATCCGCTGGAAATGCGTCGATGGATCTGAAATGCGACATGATGCTGACAGCCGCCGCTGCCGATAGCTCTGATGATCATTCACAGCATCTAGCTGGTGAGAGTTCAGACCATTCTCTTCAGAATACCGTCATTGTCGAAGATCATGTCCATGACGAAGACACCTCCTCCGAAGGGCATGGAGCGCACTGCAAGGCCCATGCCTGCCCTGTTACTGCATTCCTTACCTCAAGCGACATTGCCCAGGCTTTTCTGCTCAGCCAGACGATTGAAGCTGTCCGCACGGCCCCGCTGGTGGAACTGACCGTCTCCGAAGGACTGCGCCGCCCTCCGCGGGCCTGATCCGAATGTTGCAAGCCGACGCCTGAACGGGCCGCGGCGACCATCCTTCTGATCTAAAAGCGGATTCATCACATGAAACTTCTGTTTGCGGCTGCAATGCCGCTTGTCGCGGTGGCTTGCGCCCCGCTGGCGCCTCTGGATACGTCATCCGGGCTTGTCACCGTTGCTGACACGACATCTCCCGTTTCAAACCTGCAGGCAGGTCCTGCCATCACCTATCGAAGCCGCAGCGTTCAGGAACCAGGTAACTGGACCGACCTGAACAATGCCCAAGCCCCGGGTGTCGAATGAAGAGGGCATTGGGACTTTCGTTGGGCGCAGTGCTGCTGCTGTCCGCCTGTGCGGATACGGTGACCATGAGCAAGGCCCGCGGCGAGCGGGCAGGGTTCGAGACTGTTGCCGGGATCTCCCGGCAGGCGACAGGGGCAGAGGCAGCCTGGCTTCAGACGCCGGCTGAACGGCAGGCTCATGCGCAACGCGTGCGCGCCATTGTTCAGGGAAAGACAATCAGTGCCGAACAGGCGGTGCAGGTGGCGCTTCTGAACAACCCCGGCCTGCAGGCCAGTTATGCTGACCTGGGCATGTCTGCTGCAGATCTGTGGGAGACGGCCCTGGGACCGGTGCCGAGCGTCGGCATCTCTGTTTCCGGGCTGGTCAGTGGAGATGTCACCCGGTCCGTGGAAGGCACTGTGGCGTCCTCAATTCTGGACATGGTCACGAAGAAATCCCGGACACGGGCTGCTGATCTGGAATTCCGTCAGGCTCAACTGGCGGCTGCGGGCGAAACCCTGGCGCTGGCCCATGAAACCCGCCGGACCTGGATCGAGGCCGTCGGTGCGTTCGAGGCAGCCGGTCTGGTCGGTCGAGCGCAAGGCGCCGCGGACGCGGCATCCGAGCTGGCCGCAGAGCTTGGCGAAACGGGTGCGCTGAGTCGCGCCGATCAGGCACGGGAACATGCGTTCAATGCAGAGCTGGCAGCCGAACGAGCCGAGGCAAGGCTGGAAGCACAAATTGCGAAAGAGAAGCTCGTTCGCCTTCTGGGCCTGTGGGGCACAGGGACAGAGTTCTATGTTCCCGACAGCCTGCCGGCGCTTCCGGGCAGCGCGCCGAACCGTTCCAATATCGAACGGCTGGCGCTGGAAAACCGCGTCGATTTGGCTGCGGGCCGGTTGGAGCTGGAGGCTGTGGCCGCGCGCTATCGACTGACTGGACAGACCCGCATGCTCTCGGATGCAGAAGTCGCCGCCGGCGTCGAAATCGAGCGTGAAGATGGAGAGAACGAACGCTCACCGGTGGTCGACGTCGCCTTCAGCATTCCGGTTTACGACACCAGCGGACTGATTTCCCGCCGCGGAAAACTCGAATATCTGCGTTCGGCCAATAACCTGGCGCAGTCGGCGATCAATGCCCGCTCGGAGGCGCGGTCTGCCTATTCGGCAGTCACGGGCAAGCATCAGATCGCCCTGCACTGGCGCGACCAGGTCCTGCCTCTGCGCCGGGAAATCGATGAGCAGGCGCTACTGAGCTACAACGGCATGCTGACCTCCACTTTCGAGCTTCTGAACGATGCCCGTGAAGGGTTGGACTCCCAGCTGAGCGCTGCCGAGGCCAAGCGCGACTACTGGCTGGCCGAGGCGGATGCCACCGCCGCGATCTGGGGTGGCGCAAGTGACAATGGAGAGGACGAATGATGAATCGCAGACAACTGATGGGTGCGGGCATCGGGGCAGGGGCTGCGGCCCTGACCGTCAACATGGGTCAGGCGCAGACACGCTTTCGCGATCTGCCCGAGGCGGCCAGCACGGACAGCCCCTATACGCAGGTGCCGCCGCGCCCGACGACCGGACTTGAATACAACCCGATCGTAACTCTGAACGGCTGGTCGCTGCCCTATCGAATGAACGGCAATGTCAAGGAATTCCACCTTGTCGCCGAGCCGGTCGAGCGGATCATGGCGGACGGAATGGTCGCGCGCCTGTGGGGTTATAACGGACAGTCCACCGGCCCCACGATCGAGGCCATCGAGGGCGAGCGGGTCCGCATCTATGTGACCAACCGCCTGCCCGAACATACCTCGGTTCACTGGCACGGCATGATCCTGCCGTCCGGGATGGACGGTGTGTCGGGTCTCAGCCATCCGGGCATCCCTTCGGGCAAGACCTTCGTCTACGAGTTCGATCTCGTGAAGTCGGGGACCTTCATGTACCACCCCCATGCCGACGAGATGGTCCAGATGGCCATGGGCATGATGGGGCTGTTCATCGTGCATCCGCGCGACCCGGCCTTCATGCCGGTGGATCGTGACTTCGGTATCCTGTTGGCCGCCTATGACATCGATCCCGGCACCTATATCCCCCGCGTCGCGGAGATGACGGACTTCAACCTGTGGACCTTTAACAGCCGCATTTTCCCGGACATTGACCCGCTTGTCGCCAGCAAAGGCGACCGTGTCCGAGTGCGTGTCGGCAATCTGACAATGACCAATCACCCCATTCACATGCATGGCTATGATTTCGAGGTGACCTGCACAGATGGAGGATGGGTCCGGCCGGAAGCCCGCTGGCCTGAGGTCAGCATCGATATTCCTGTAGGTGCGATGCGTGCCTACGAATTCGATGCCGTTCATGAAGGGGACTGGGCGTTCCACTGCCACAAGTCGCACCATACCATGAACGCCATGGGGCACGAGTTGCCCACGATCATCGGCGCCAACAAGAGCCGCGTCACCGACATGGTCCGCCGTCACCAGCCCGGCTACATGCCGATGGGCACCGCCGGCATGGGTGACATGGGCGAGATGTCCATGGAGATTCCCGAAAACACCATCCCGATGATGGCAGGCTGGGGTCCGCATGGTCCGCTGGAGATGGGCGGCATGTTCTCTGTCATGAAGGTGCGCGAGGGTATCGCCCCTGACGACTATTCCGATCCGGGCTGGTTCGAGAACCCTCCCGGTACGCAGGCATGGGAATGGACGGGCGAGTTGCCCGAGCATGCCAGCAACTACAGCCCTGAAACCATCCTGACGCCGCGCGGCGGCAAGCGGTTGGGCTGATCTGATCCTATCGAGCAACACAAAGGAAACACGATGAAATCGTTTATGCTGGTTACTGCCATTTCCCTCTTCCCGGCCCTCGCACTTGCAGAGGGCACGCATGAGGGAGGTCATGATGAATATGCGATGGGCGCCCCGGCCGCAGAGGGGGCCGCAGACATGAAATCTGTCGAAATCTCGATGCGAGAAACCGATGAGGGCACGATGATTTTTGAGCCCTCGGAACTCTCTTTCGCACCAGGTGAAACCGTCCGTCTGGTGATCACCAACAATGGCGAGCTGGAGCATGAATTCGTCATGGACACAGCCAAAACCAATGCCGAGCACAAGGAAGTTATGGCGAAGTTTCCGGAGATGGAACACGACGACCCGAACGCTGTCCGCCTGCAGCCTGGTGAGACCGGAGAGATCCTTTGGACATTCGGAAAATCTGGAGAGTTTGAATTCGCTTGCCTGATACCGGGTCATTACGAGTCCGGCATGCACGGCCCCCTGAACGTCACCGAATCCTGAACCGCGAGGACCTGACCATGAAACTGATCCAATTGACTGCCGCTGCGCTGATCCTTTCTGCTGGAGGCGCCTTTGCGGACACGCACATCACCAACGGGACCGTCACCAAGGTCGACACCCAATGGAGCAAGGTGACCGTCGATCATGAGGAGCTGAAGAACCTGGATATGCCGGCCATGAAGATGGTCTTCCAGGTCGCAGAGCCGGAAATGCTCGAGGGCCTGAGCGAGGGGCAGAGCATCCGCTTTGCGGCCGACCGGGTCAAAGGCAAGCTGACCATCACTGAAATTCTGGAATAATCGAACCGTCGCCGTTCGGAGGATAAAATGAACAAGAAATTTGTGGCCATTCTTACTGCGGTCAGCCTGATGGCTGGTGCCGGATATGCTGAAGAGGCAAGTCACGGCACAAGAGGATCGAATGCAGGCTCAGGGGGCGGAGCATCAGCTTCCGTGGACAATACGCCGGAAAGGCCTGACTGGTCGGATTCTGTTGCGCGGGCTACGAATACGATTCCTGTTCCGGCAGGGCGTATCATGTCCTCAGAGGAACTGGGTAGGGCAGGGTTGAGCCCTGACGATGTCGTCATGCATGTTTCAGTTTTCTGAGCAACAGGCTTAGCATCGTCAAATGTCTCAAATTTACGGAGAACTAAGATGAGTTCTATTAAGATCCTTATTGCCGCAGCGATTGCTGCGACCAGCCTTACTGCGCCCGTCTTTGCTCAGGACGCTGAATTCCAGATGCCTGAGCAGTGCGCCATGGCTGCACCCGCCAGTGATATGCCTGCTGAAAGCATGGACGGGTCACAGATGGGCGGCGATGCGCAGTCTGACGGCATGGGCGCCATGATGGGGATGGGTGGCGTGGACTTGGCAACCATGCCGGAACATGTTCAGGAGAACATGCGTCGCATGATGGTCACGATGCCTGCCATGCATGACGGCATGATGAACGAAGATGCCGACGTGGCCTTTGCTTGCGGGATGATTGCCCACCATCAAGGTGCCATCGACATGGCCCAGGTTCTTCTTGAGCATGGCGAAGACGCTGAGATGATCGAACTTGCGGGTGAGATCATCGCCGCCCAAGTCGGTGAGATCGAGGAAATGACCACCTGGCTGGCTGAGAACGCCAACTGAGCCTGCCTTGAACCGCGCGGCATGATGCCGCGCGGTTCTCTGCTAAAGACCATCAAAAAAGACCCGCGGCCGCTCTTGACCTTCCCATCATGGGAAGCCGCATATCTGTTCCCTAAAACGAACGGAGCCCAGCCCATGAATATTGGAGACGCCTCTGCCCTCTCGGGTGTGTCGGCCAAGATGATCCGTTACTACGAGCAGATCGGCTTGATCCCCCAAGCTGCGCGCACAGCCTCGGGGTATCGCAACTACGCCGATGCAGACATTCACATGCTTCGGTTCATTGCACGGTCGCGGGATCTGGGCTTTCCGATCAGCGAAATCACCGGCCTGTTGGATCTGTGGCGCAACACCGACCGGCGCAGCGCCGATGTGAAAGCGCTGGCACAAGCCCGGGTCCAGGATCTCCGCCACAAGATTACCCACCTGGCGGACATGGCCGACACGTTGGAGACGCTGGTGCGATCCTGTGCCGGAAACGAGCGCCCGGACTGCCCGATCCTGCATAATCTGGAAACGGAAGCATACCCTGCCTCGGGCAGATGCTCACATCATGCCAGTCCCCACGCTAACCTCAACGAAAGGATCACATCGTGATCGACAGACGTCTGTTCATCGGAACGCTCACCGCGGTCCTTATTCCCGCAACATCGGTGCTGGGGGCGGTGTCCACACCCCAAGACACCCTGATCGCAGTGGTTCGATCACCCGATTGCGGCTGTTGCGGAGCCTGGATCGATCATCTGCGGCAAAGCGGTTTCATAGTAGAAGAAACCCTGTCCGACGACGTCGAGGCCTTCAAGGATGAGCAGGCTGTTCCTCAATCTCTTCGGTCCTGCCACACGGCCCTCGTCGACGGCTATGTAATCGAGGGCCATGTTCCGGCTGATGCCATCCGCATTTTGCTGGATCAGCGCCCTGATGCGGGTGGTCTGGCCGTTCCTGACATGCCGATCGGTTCGCCCGGCATGGAAATGGGCGGCCAGTCCGAGCCTTTCGAGGTCATTCTCTGGGGCGATTCCGGCAACAGCGTCTTCGCAAGATATTGAGGTTTCCCCATGACACCTGCAGCGCCCAGGACGGCCACCCTCCACCGCATGGTGATGACCAAGCACATGTGCCCCTATGGCCTCAAGTCGCTCGACCTGCTCAAACGGCAGGGCTATCGCGTCGAGGACCATCATCTGACGACCCGTGCCGAGGTCGATGCCTTCAAGGAGCAGCATGACGTCCAGACCACGCCGCAGACCTTCATCGGCGACCAGCGGATCGGTGGCTATGACGATCTGCGGCGTCACTTCGGCAAGACCGTGCGCGACAAGAGCGCGACGACCTACCGACCGGTGATCGCGCTGTTTGCCATGGCTGCCGCCATGGCCTTGGCGACCAGCTGGGCGGCGTTCGGTCAGCTGACCACTGTGGCTGCGGCGGAATGGTTTGTGGCCTTCGCCATGTGTCTGCTGGCCCTGCAGAAGCTGAAGGACGTGGAAAGTTTCGCCACGATGTTCCTCAACTATGACCTGCTGGCCCAGAGGTGGGTTCGTTACGGCTACGTCTATCCCTTCGCCGAAGGGCTGGCGGGCGTCCTGATGGTCGCGGGCGCGCTGATGTGGTTGTCGATCCCGGTGGCCCTCTTCATCGGCACCATTGGCGCTGTGTCGGTTTACAAGGCGGTCTACATCGACAAGCGAGAGATCAAATGCGCCTGCGTCGGTGGTGACAGCAACGTGCCCCTGGGCTTCGTCTCGCTGACCGAGAACCTGATGATGATCGCCATGGCCATCTGGATGCTGATCAAGGTTACGATGCTCGGGCATTGAGCACGCTATTCGATAGAGAGCCGCGCTTTGCAGCGCAAACGGCTGCAGGCAAAAAGTTCTACTGTGCCTGTAGCCGAAGATGAAAATGGATCATTCCGACCATGAGGCACAGCCTCAATGTTCCGGCTTCAAGAGAAACCTAAAATAGAAACGGAGACATATCATGGGATATGGCCGCTTTTTCGCGATGATCGCGACCTCCACCATCGTCATGTATGGACTGATGTATCTCAATACCTACTCGATTGATCACATCGCGTTTTCGCAGACCCGCATGTGGATGGCGATTTACATGGGATCGGTCATGGCGGTCATCATGCTCGCCTTCATGTTGGGCATGTATTCCGATCGGAAGAAAAACATTGCGATCTTCGTGGGCGCCGGTTTGGCATTTGTTCTGTCCCTCTGGCTGGTGCGAAGCCAGGAGACGGTCGAGGATCTTGCCTGGATGAAGGCAATGATCCCTCACCATTCCATCGCCATCCTGACCAGTGAGCGCGCGGATATTTCCGATCCAAGGGTCCGGGACCTTGCTGACGCGATCATCGAGGCGCAGCGCAACGAGATCGCAGAAATGAAAAGGTACATCGCCGATATCGAGGCGAATGGCGACGCTCCCGCAGGCACTCGCCGCGTCGAGGCTAACTGAATCACGTCAAATGAGGGTGTCACTCGCCGGGCATCTTAGATGGAAGAACATCAGTAGAAAGTTGGCAAGACATGGATCACGATCATCATCACGCGTCGTCAGACATCCCTGCGGGGACCGAGACGGCAAAGGACCCGGTCTGCGGGATGACGGTTGCGGTCAAGCCTGACGGACATCGAGCGGTGTTTGGAGACAAGACGTTTCATTTCTGCTCAGAGAAATGCAAGACCAGGTTCAAGGTAGATCCTTGGTTCTACGCTTCAGGCAGAGCCGCAGGACAAAAGAAGGCGGCTCCGGCCAACGCTCAGTATACCTGTCCGATGCACCCGGAGATTGTCCGTGATGTGCCAGGCGACTGCCCGATCTGCGGGATGGCGCTTGAACCCATGCTGCCCTCGGATGAACCGAGCGAGGAACTGACCGACTTCACACGGCGCATGTGGATTTCAGCCGCCGCCGCAGTGCCACTGGTCATTCTGACAATGGGTGAACTGGTCGCTCTGCCGGTGCGGGACTGGATTGGCCACCAAATCGCAAGCTATCTCGAATTCGTTCTGGCGACGCCTATTATCCTCTGGGCCGCCTTGCCTTTCTTCAAGCGAGGCTGGGATTCGCTTGTAAACCGATCACCGAACATGTGGACGTTGATCAGCCTGGGCGTGGGGGCAGCATACCTCTATTCGCTCGTCGCGACCTTCTTGCCCGGCGTATTTCCCGATGCTTACCGAATGGGTCATGGCGTCGGTACATACTTCGAGGCGGCGGTGGTGATCGTGGCTTTGGTCTTCGTGGGTCAGGTTCTGGAATTGCGGGCACGCGAACGCACGGGCGATGCCATTCGCGCGCTGCTCGATCTCGCACCAAAGACCGCGCGGCGTATCCTGCCGGATGGCTCGGAGTATGACGCGCCTTTGGAAAATATCATGGAAGGCGACCGGCTCCGCGTGCGCCCGGGCGATGCAGTGCCGGTGGACGGCATAGTGATCGAGGGCCGCTCATCCCTGGACGAGAGCATGCTGACCGGCGAGTCGATGCCGGTGGAGAAAAGTTCAGGCGATGCAGTGACCGGGGCCACGATCAACAAGAACGGCAGCCTCGTGATCGAAGCGGGCAAGGTCGGCGCCGACACGGTTCTTGCGCAGATCGTGGCGATGGTCTCGAACGCGCGGCGGTCCCGTGCCCCGATCCAGGGGATGGCCGACCGGGTCTCGGCAGTGTTCGTGCCAACGGTAGTCGGTATCGCAATCTTAGCCTTCCTCGTGTGGCTAATTTTCGGCCCCGAGCCCTCGCTGGTCTTTGCCATTGCCTCGGCCGTGTCAGTCCTGATCATTGCCTGCCCATGCGCCCTTGGGCTGGCCACTCCAATTTCGATCACCACTGCGGCAGGGCGCGGCGCACAGGCGGGCGTACTGATTAAGGATGCCGAGGCGCTGGAGCGCATGGCGGGCGTCGATACCCTGATTGTCGACAAGACCGGCACGCTGACCATGGGCAAACCGAAACTGACGGATACCATAATGCTCAGGAATGTGGCCGAAGCGGACTTGCTGTCCCTGGCGGCAGCGCTCGAGCGCGGCTCGGAACACCCGCTGGCCGAAGCGATCGTCGAAGGCGCCGAAGCGCAGGGCGCGGGGCGACAAGAGGCAGTGGATTTTGAAGCCGTCACCGGCAAAGGCGTGCGCGGCACGGTTGGCGGACGGGTAGTGGCGCTCGGCAACGCGGCGATGATGCAGGAGATGGGACTAGACACGGGCACGGCCGAGGCGAAGGCCAATACCCTGCGCGCCGAGGGCAAGACGGCAATGTTCATCGCTGTCGATGGTGCCCTGGCCGGCATCGTGGCGGTCGCCGACCCAATCAAGGAAAGTACCGCGCAAGCGATCCGCGAACTCCACGCACAGGGGCTGCGCGTCATCATGGCGACGGGTGACAACGAGCGCACGGCACAGGCTGTGGCGAGCAAGCTCGGCATCGACGAAGTCCGCGCAGGTGTCCTTCCGGAAGCCAAAAAAGACCTGATCGACCAGTTGCGCCGCGAGGGACACAAGATCGCCATGGCGGGAGACGGGGTGAACGACGCGCCCGCACTGGCCGCTGCCGATGTCGGCATCGCCATGGGCACGGGCGCGGACGTGGCCATGGAAAGCGCCGGGATAACCCTTCTGGGTGGTGACCTGATGGGCATCGTCCGGGCACGCAAGCTGGCGCGGGCGACATTGCGCAACATCAAGCAGAACCTGTTCTTCGCCTTCGCATACAATGCGCTTGGCGTGCCAATTGCGTCAGGTCTGCTTTACCCCATCACCGGGACTTTGCTGTCACCGATGATCGCAGCTGCGGCGATGAGCCTGTCCTCCGTTTCGGTTATTACCAACGCCCTCCGCCTGCGGCGGGTGGATCTGTAAGAAAGCAAAAAGGAAAAACAAATGACGACATTCAATATTCCCAACATGAGCTGCGGCCACTGCAAGGCAACGGTGCAAAAGACCATCCATGCAATCGACCCCGAGGCACAGATCGAGTTCGACATGGCGTTACGAACGATCGCTTTGGAAAGCCGGGCTAAGCCGGACAACCTTCAAGTGGCACTGGCCGCAGCAGGATACCCCGCCACTCTGGCCTGAATTAAAGTGTTGGGCCGGATGTTCAGTCGCCGCAATGGGCGTATCAGGCGACTGGCCCATCTGCCTTATCAAAATGTATCATGCTCATACCTCATTCGTGCTTATCCAGACACGAGGCTGTAGGTTATCAAGCGTACCCCGCACCAGCATGACCGAGTTGACCAGGACCATGGCCGCCGCCGCGGCGGCCATGGTCAGCGCCAGCAATCCGCGCAGACGGGGCGTGGCCAGATGAATGCGGATGCCCCCTGAGATGCGACGTCACGGGGGAGATCCTCGATCTGAAAACACCAATAAATCATGGCTTGTCGCATTTCAGAATAGACCCCCCCCCGCGTCACCAAGAAATTTTATAAGCTTTGTTATGACTCGGGAACCGTTTGGCGCAGCCGAGGATTGGCATTTCTCATCACAGTGCCGACCTTTGCCATGCAGTACGTCATCTACGATCCACACCACCGCGGCTTCTGGAAAAGTCCTACGAAGGTAGTGCCGACCCCGGATAAGGCGAAGGTATGGGGTCAGCTTTCAGCTGCTGTCGCCCAGGCATCAATCGCCAACCGCAGCCGCGATGTGCCGGATTGCCAAGCGCCGAGCCCTCACCACCGCAATCTGCCAAATTTCGTGGTCCGTGGGTATGACGACTTTTGGATGTGTAGGGAGACACATGATGCGCCTCCAATTCACTTCCTGAGCTGAGGCGTAGCGTAATGCCTTCCCCTGCCCTCCTATTGGTCATGACAAAAGCTGCTCAGCTTCAGATGATACCCATCTGAGCGGCACGTGCGACTGCGCTGACGGAATTTGGTGCCCTGAGTTTGACTTGCGCCGTAGATAGTCGCTGTCTCAATGCCGACCGGCTGATGTTCAACGTTTCAGCGGCGTCATCTTGGTTGGCACCACCCTTGATCGAGGCCAGGGCGTCGATCTCGCCCTGGGACAGCCCGATGGTTTTCCAATAGCTTGTGAAAAGGTTTGCCCATGCCTTCACACGACCCATGAGCAGTTCCATTTCGGCGTCAGTCAGTTCTCGGTCGTTTCGGGCGATGGAAAGAAATGACCGCTTGCCTTTCACCACTTCAACAAATGTGGCGCCATAGACAAGACCGTGGGTAGCTGCGTCAGCCATCACGCCCCGTAGATCGGGAAGGCTGCACTCTGACCAGCGGATCATTCCTGTGCGGGCCATGGTCCAAACGGTCATGGGATCGCCAAAAAAGTAGTTCTCCTGTTCATACTTTTTTGTCCACGCGTCGGAATAGCGGTTGAGGCAGAAATCAGGTTTTCCAAATTTCAGACCAAGGCCGAGGATGAAACCTCCGTTGCCGATCCGTTCGAGGACGGCAAGTTCATCTTCATGATTCGGGATCACGAGTTCAATCATTTTAAGCCTGTCAATAAAAAAATGCTTTATGCACTAATCAACTGACCAAAAGGACATGTTGGTGTCAATGGTTAATTTCACGCCGTAAGTGATGCTCAAGCAAACCGGCGAAATGCCACAGGAGGGACAGATGACCGACTTAAACGCCAAGGTGCGCCCGAGGGGCGTGGTTATCTCCGCCGAGGCAAACTTCACCGTCGATATGGCCCAAAACCTGCTGTCGATGTTTGACCATATGCAGGAAGGTCAAGAGATCACCGTGAAGTTTTCGAACAAGGGCGTGTGGGCCGTCACACCCGAAGGCATCCGCCTATTCATCGGCTCAACGGAAGTTTTCGAGGTAGGTACCAATGGTCAAGATGCAGCCAAGCCGCATGTTCAGTGACGCGGCCCGTGACGGCTATCAGGTCGAGGTCATCCGTTGCCCGGAAGACTTAGACAGATGGCATCTGGTCAACGAATACCTGAAGCTGCGTAAGCAGATTTTCGTGGATCGTCTGGAATGGCCGCTGTTCCATGCTGAAGATCTGGAGTTCGAACAGTATGATTCCTTCAACACGATTTATGTTGTGGCAACGCTGAACGGTGTTGTGGTCGGAGGGGCAAGACTGCGCCGTACTGACCAGATCAGCGGGACCGGCCAAATCCAGTATAGCTACATGATCCGCGATGCCTGCCTGGGCGTACTGCCCGGCTTGCCGCAGGAGCTGTGCCACGCGGTTCCGCCGATGAATGAGAAGGTCTGGGAGATTACCCGCATGGTAGTCACTGGGTCACGCGACGTGTCCAGGATGATCCTTGCCAAGATCAACACGTTCTTGGGCGAGGAAGGCGCTGAGACGGTCCTGTTCCTTGGATCGCCAGCATTTCAACGAATGGCAAACTCGCTGTCGTGGCCCGTAAAGCAACTGGGCCCCGTCGCCAGCAACTCCGAAGGATCGTTCCAAGTCTTTGAGTGCCCGGTGCGCGAGCTGACCTAAACAATTCAACAATGTTAAACAAACAATTTATTTATGTTGAGGTTTGTTGAAATGTTGTGTATGAAGGTGGTGATCTAGTTAAATCCAACTAGTGCGGGCAACCCAACATAGTGCATCAAGGCACCTGTCAGCGAGCAGGAGCCCCTAATGAGTCTAGCCATACCGCCAGTGATAATCAGCGAGGACGTTGCGCAGGTCGTAAACGAGGGCGGATCAGTAATCATAATTTGCCAAGAGAGCGTTTCCAAAAAAGGAACGTCCGTAGTCGGCAAATGGATTTACGAGGTCGTTTCGGCCGATAAAAAATCCAAACGGTTATTGGTCTACAAAGTCAGAAACAAACCAGAAACATCGCTCACCGTGTCGGGCGTTGCGTCAAAACTTATGCTCTGGGGCTTCCCTGGACTGATAATGCCGTTCGAAAAAGGACAATGTTTTGAACTGTTTAAAGATGGCCGTTATTTGGTCGATTGGAGGTCTGACTCTTAACGCGACTGAATGTCTCGGACAGGGCTTGGTCCTTGTTCCAGGTTCTGATGGAGCCTTCGAATTTAGAGAACAAAGCAACGGCTTTGCCCGCCATTACGGATCAGGTGGGCAGCCGATAATCCCAGAAGCCGAACGACAGGCTTCTGCTCCCGAAAATTCCATGTCCTTTCTAGCAGAGCCGGACAATGGTTTCATGGCACCACGCGCTGCCTCGGGAAGCCCTGAAGTCCTCGATGCAATTCACCAGACAGCATTGCGCTATGGAGGCCATGGTGCCCTGCGCAAAGCTGGAATGTCGGTCACGGACTGGCGCGACTTCTACAGAGCTAACATCGAAATCGAGAGTGCGTACAACCCTCGCGCTCTGAGCCATGTCGGTGCGATCGGCCTCGGCCAACTCATGCCCGCGACCGCCGCCACACTCGGCGTAAACCCACATGACATGCACCAGAACCTCGATGGTTCTGCCCGTTACCTGCTTCTTCTTCTCGACCGCTTCGGATCGAAGGAGCTGGCACTGGCTGGCTACAATGCTGGCCCGGAAGCCGTTTCGCGTCATGGAGGCATCCCGCCCTACCGCGAAACGCAAGGCCATGTCCGCAAGGTGATGGCCGTTTACCAACGTCTCAAAGGAGAACAACTGTGACGCAAATCTTTAACCGGGTGGGCGGTCCTGCTTCCCGTAATTGGGTGCTGTTGGCCGCACTCGCTGTCATGGTTCTGATGATCGCAGAACCGGCGATGGCACAGGATATTAACCTCGATCCCATTCAAAACTTTCTGCAAGGACTTGTGGATGCGCTGACCGGTCCCTTGGGGATGATCATCGCCACGCTCGCGCTCATCGGCGTGTTCATCACTTGGTTCTTCGGCATCATCGACTTCCGCCAAGCCATGTGGGTCGTCATTGCCATCGCCGGTATTGGCGGAGCGACGACGATGGTCCAGGCGCTGTGGGCTTGATGTCATGACAGAGCAGGACGTCGTTTTTAAAGGTCTGCTACGCGCGCCAAAATTTCTCGGCTTGCCCGTAATTTACGGGATGGTGTGGGTCTTTTCCGGCGTCCTGCTTTTCATCTGGATCAAGTCTTTCTGGGTGCTGGCCTGGGCGGCGGCTACATATCCGGCCCTTTATGCAGCGGCCCAGTGGGACCCAAACTTTTTGGACGTAATCATGACCGTCCTCCAGAAAACGCGTCCATCGCGGAATAAAAACCTTTGGAATGGAAATAGCTATGAGCCGTAAGGAATTGAGTGGTGAGGGCGCAACAAGCCTGATTTCATCAGTTGCCTTCCGCGAAGAGCAATTCGAAGACTATTTGCCCTTTGTCAGCCTTGTCGATGACGAAACCATCCTGACCCGCGGCGGCGAGTACATGCAGTGCATTCGCGTCAATGGCCTCAACAGCATGACAGCAAACGATGAGGCTCTTATCCGTTTGAAAAAACGGATCGCCACCATCATTGCGCAAACCGAAGGCCGGTTCAGCTTCTATATCCACAAGATCAGCAAGCGGCTTTCCCCGGAAATATCACCTGTCCGCGGCGATGGGTTCGCCGCCGAAGTCGATAGGCGTTGGCAGTCTGCTCTTTCGTCCTATGGCCTTCGCGACAAAACCCTGACCATCACAGTCATGCGTCGGCCCGCTGCAAGTCGTTCAGTTTCCGCTTTCGAGAAAGTGCGGGCGCGGTTTGCCAAGGACAAAGTTGAGGATCAGAAACAACTACGTCAGCGCCGGCTTGCCAGCCTGCGTGAAGTGGTCTCGATCCTTCTATCTGCTACCGAAGGCATGTCCGGTCGCGCGTTGACTGCATCCTCGGGCGAGCTGCTGGGCTTCCTCGAAGCTATCGGCTCCGGCACTGAGGTTCCAACCTATCCGCTGTCGGAAATTGGTATCTTGGCCCGAAGTGTAGCCAACTTCCGCCCGACATTTGCGAGCAACCGGATCACCCTGTCGGGTGGAAATACTGGTCGCAAAAACGGCCTGATCTTCACCATCAAAAATTATCCAAACCAAACCGAACACGGCATGTTCGACAGCCTAAACCTGCCTCATGATATGGTCATCACCCACAGCTTCACGCCCATTCCGAACGATGTGATGGAGGAGCGTATTCGTCGCGCGCAGAAAATGATGGCGTCGATGAATGATGCAGGGGTATCGGATCGCGAATTACTTGCCTCTGCGGCTGACGAGCTGGTGACAGGCAAGCTGGTCTTTGGTGGGCATCACATGACGGCTGCGATCTACAGCAGCAATGAACGTGAGCTTGCAGAGGCAGCAGCAGATATTCAACAGGTCGCTCAAGAAGCTGGTGTTAAGGTCATCACCGAAGCCTTTGCCTCACGGGCGCATTACTTCGCACAGTTTCCTGGGAACGCTGCGTTCCGGTCTCGGATCGGCACCATCACAAATCGTAACTTTGCGGGCTTGGCATCACTGCATCGGACGCCTCTTGGAAAAAATGGAGACGAGGTTCCGTGGAAAGACCCAATCACCGTATTTCCGACCCCCGAAGGAAGCGGGTACCAGTTCAGCTTTCATCGCAAACTGCCGCGCGGCAATGTGGATGCGGAACCCCCCGCAGGCCACACCCTAATCCTCGGTCCGTCCGGTGGCGGAAAATCCGTGCTTATTGCGTTTCTCATTGCACAAGCGCAACGCATGAACGCACGGGTATTTGCCTTCGATTATCGGCGCGGGCTCGAAGTTCCTCTTCGTGCGCTTGGGGCTGAGTATAGCGAAATCACAGCCAACCGTCCCACAGGGCTAAACCCGCTGTGGTCCGAAACTGATCCAGAGGGCCAGCAGTGGCTTTCGGAATGGATAACGGCGCTGATCGAACGGGCCGAACGTCCTTTGACGGCGCAACAGTCTCAGTTTCTTCAAGACGCTATTCGAAGGAATGCGGATGCCCCGCAAGGGCTGCGCCATTGGTCACAATTCGCGAGCCTTTTTGCCCCCCTCGATGATGACGGTGATCTGGAAAGCCGCATACGCGAGTGGGCGCCTTCTGGCCGTTATGGTTGGATCTTCGGCGGAAACCGCGAAGACACGTTCTCCCTGAACGGCGACCTAGTTGGATTCGATCTGACAAGCGTTTTAGACAACGGAAATGACAAAGAGCGCGCAGCGGTTCTTGGCTATATCTTCCGACGCCTAGAGCGGGCCATGCAAGATCGCCGCCCCACAATCATTGTTGTGGATGAAGCATGGCGGGCGCTCGACACAGACTACTTTGCGGACAAGCTGCAAGGTTGGCTAGTCACGCTGCGCAAGCTCAACTGTGTTGTCCTGCTCGTGACACAGTTCGCCACCCAAATTGCCAACTCAAAGGCGGGCGCGTCCATTTTGCAGGGCGTCCAAACGCAAATTCTTCTGCCGAACGATGACGCATCGGCGCAGGACTTTGCGGCCCTCAATCTGAACGCAAAAGAGCTGACCATCATGCTTGAAACCCCTCCGGGCAAGCGCGTGGCCTTGGTTCGAGACGATCAAGGGTCTGTTCTACTGGATACGGACCTCACGGACCTGGGCCAACTCCTCATGTCGATCGGCAACAGCACCGCAGGCCGCGCAGCATTGGCCGCGCCTGATTTTGATCCTGAATTCTGGAGAACCCTGAAATGAAGCGTGTGATTTTCGCCCTTACTTTGTCCGGCCTACTATCGGCCTGCGCTGGTGAAACGCGTCCAGTTTCATCGGAATGCTTCTCATCTTCCGGCCGTCCGACCTGCAATTTCACGCCGCTGCCAGAGCTGCACGCAAAGGGTGGAGTCAGTGTCTAGTCGGCTCCGTAAAATCATGCTGGCAACGGCAATATCGTGCACAAGCACGATCGCCGTTGGTCAAGGCGTTCCCGTAATTGACGTCAACCAGCTACAGCAGAACCTCCTAATCCTGACGGAGCAGTTTGCTGACCTCGAACGCCAGCGCAATAAACAAGGGCGGCTTGAGGACATTGGACAGCTGCATGAAGAACAGCTTGCCGCGCTTGATGCCATCATTGGCAGCACTCGCCCGACAGGCAGTTCAGAAGATATGATTGCTGATCTGGAAGAAGGGGAAACTCCTTCTTCAGCAGCGCCCAATATTTATTCCACCGAGGATGCCAATACAGCCACACCGGAACTTTTCGGTGATGCTCAGGTGACGGTAGAGCAAGTCATCATCCGGGCTGCCCAAGCCACCTACAGTCGTCCCGGGGTGGCTAAAGCAGGATTGTCGCCGGTCCAATGGCGCGCACTGCTGCAGGCCATGATCTGGCAGGAAAGCCGCTTCAACCCTCATGCTGAGTCACCTGTCGGAGCCTATGGCCTCACGCAGATTATGCCTCTTACAGCAGTCGATCTTGGGATTGGTGAAACCTATCGCGGTGATCCTTACGTGCAGGCGGAAGGTGGCGCACGTTACCTATCAACCCAGCTTGATACGTTTGATGGCGATATTGTTCTGGCACTGGCAGCATACAATTCAGGCCCCGGAAATGTTCGGCGTCACAACGGCGTCCCGCCATTCAACGAGACGCGGCACTACGTTCAGGTCATCCCGGCCAAGTATAACGAGTATCTGGCACAGATTGGCGGTGTTGATGCTCTGGGCACAATCGAGCCTGTTCTAGCGGCTGGCGCGCACACTGCCATGATGAGCGATGGCGCGATGCTTTATGGCGACAACGCTTATGAAATGGTGCGCCAGTCAGCCGTTCGCGTCCGCGCCATTATCGAGCGGATTGAGACAACAGAGACACCGCATGAGGCAATGGCCCTCAATGCCTACATGCGCGCTGAAACAGCGCGCGTCATGGTTCTGCTGACGCGTCTGCGGGCAGCGAATTCACAACCCATTAGTGCTGAAGCAATGCAGTTCGCAGCCGAACAGGCTTCAGAGCGCAGTTTCCTAAGATTTGGAGAATGACCATGCGTAACCTTAGAAAGTTCGCTCGTCCAAAAGCTTTTGCTATTGCTGTCGTCGCTGCAACGGCCCTGCCCTACGCATATTCGGATGCCGCATACGCTCAAGGCGTTCCGACGGTAGATACTCAGAATATCGCTCAGTCCATCCGGCAGCTTCAAAACATGCTTGAAGATGCCGGTCTGCAAAACGCGCAGCTCGACCAGCTTCTCTCTCAAGTGACCCTTCTTCAAGGGCACCTTGAGACTGCCAATAACCTTTATGCCTCCCTAACTGGCGCCCGCGATATTGTCGGGCTGACCATGGACGGCGATCTGAATGACCTTCTCGAAGGAAATATGAGCGGCGTCCTCGGGACGATCCTGGCCGGGATGAACGGTGACTGGAGCGGGCTGACTGGCCCGCGATCGGTGAACATGCGGACCACAATGACCGCAGCTCTGGAAAGCGCAGGGTTTGGAGAGGGCACTGTTGAAGAATTGGCCGGATCAAGTGTGCCAGGCGCTCGCCGTGTCGCATCCGCTGCAACTGGTGGAGCTGTCGTTGCCGCAGCGGGTGAAAGTGCCCATGCGAATACGGCGCAAAGCCTCGGCCGCGTCGGCGCACTGGTCGATATGATCGGAGAGACTGAAGATCTAAAGGCGTCAATCGACCTGAACACGCGCGTAAATGCCGAGGTCGTCATTGCTCTGTCGCAGCTCATCGAACTTGAAGCTGTAACCGCAGTAAATTCGGGCATGGCGGGCATGATGGATGCTGCCACGATGGCCGAAGAGCGCGCGTTCCTCACGTTCGGGAACATCGAATAATGGCACGCGAAAAAAAAGAAATTATCGAAGAAGAACTGATTTTTGGTGCGCGCAAGCGCGAAGCATTTTGGCGCAAGCTGGCCCTTACAGGTTGGGGCTTTGGCATCATAGGGTGCTTGTCAGCTGCTGCAGTCGCAGTCTTTACCGAGCGTCCTGCACCCGCACTCGTGCCATTTGATCCTGCAACTGGAATGGCGCTGCCAATGGCAAGCGTCGGAACCATCAGTCTGAACGAACAGCAGGCAGTCGTGCAATCTCTTGTGTTCGCCTATGTGCGCGACCGAGAAACCTACAATCGGATCGACAACGATCAGCGCGTTCAGACGCTACTCAATCGCTCTGAGGGTAATGCACGCGGCTCCCTAGTCGAACAGTGGACAGCGGATAATCCAGATTTCCCCCCAACGCTCTACGGTGAGAACTCTCGTATGGATGTGGAGGTTATCAGTGTCACCCCTCTCAGCAATGACAGGGCAACGGCCCGGATCGTGAAGCGGCTCGTAACGCCCCGCGGCACGACCGAGGGGACATTCACTGTCTCGCTCGTCTTCAACTTCCAGCCTCAAGAACAGCGCACTCTCGAAGCTCTGTGGCAAAACCCATTCGGTTTCTCGGTGCGGGAATATGTGGTGTCGTCGGAAAGGTTCACAGAATGAAAAAAACTAGCTTCCTCGCCGCACTTTGCCTCGCCGGTTTTTCGACAGTGGCTCACGCCGAGGTTACGCCCCGCGCGGGCGCGCACGATAGCCGAGTGCGCCTGGCTCAGTATGTTGATGGGCAGGTTTATCGGATCAATACAACGATCATGAAAGTCACCTCAATCGAGTTTGGCTCGGGCGAGGAAATCATATCAATCGCTGCGGGTGATACCGAAGGATTCCAGTTCGACGCAGTTCCTGGCGGCCATGCAATGCTCATCAAACCCATGATGTCAGGCGTCACCACGAACATCATCGTCTATACCAATCAGCGGGCATACTACTTTGCGGTCACAGAAACCAATTCTGCGACGCACTATGTTGTTCGGTTCGATGGCCCACGCACTCGCTCTGCGCCTCCTGCTAACAAACAGGTTGTCGCAACTGCCCCCTACGACACATACGGCGCGAACCGGCTGACGGAGATCACGCCCCGCGAAGTATTCGATGATGGGACGTTTACGTATTTCCGTTTCGCGCGGAATGCCTCGCTGCCTGCAATTTTTCGCGTTTCGGGCGGTCGAGAGCGCACTGTGAACAGCCAAACTTTGGACGATGGCACAATCAGGGTTTCGGGTGTCTCGCAGTATTGGGTGCTGCGGGCCGGGGAAACTGAAAACACGATTGCGAGGCTTGGAGGCAGCAAATGACTGACGACACGAGCAACGCAGAAGTCGATCAACAGCAAGGCGCTCAAGACACTGAGGGCGATCCCGAAGAACAGCTGAATGAGCGCCTTCAGGCGCTTGAGGCTGAGAGTCAGGGTGCAAAAAAGACTGAGAGCAAACGGTCACCTGCGATCCTGGTCACGGGACTGATTGCGATCTGCGGGCTAGGCTTGGCTGCTTATACAGTTTCACAGACTTCAACGGATCGTTCCAGCCTTAGAACAGGACAGTCTGACCCATTCCAGAATATCGGTACAAGCGCCTACGGCCATCTGCGCTTAGCCCAAGGCGCTGAATCAGACCCGCAACCTGAGCCTGAGCTGGAGGAGCCGCAGCAGCCAGAGCCTGATCCTCGCTTTGAAGAAATGCAGCAACAACTTGCAGCATTGCGGGCCGAGATTGCGGCGCGGGATGCAGCCAGCGAAACGGATAATGCCGAAGTCACCGAGGAAGCCCCTGAGGAAGATGACCGGCTATCATTGCTTGCAGAGGAGCTGGAAACCCTGCGTCTTCGCGATGAGGAGCGTGACTCGGAAGCGGCGCGGATCGCACAGGACCATGCGCGCGAAATGCAACGACTGCAAAGCGAGCTGGATCTTGCCCGGCTGTCTGGTGGGGGTGACAATTACGACCAGTCCGGTAATGCCGCGCTTGATGATCGTGCCCGACAAGCCGAAGAAGCACGTCGCCTAGCCCTGGAGCAACAGGAACGTCGCCGTTCCTCGGGTATGCTTGCCTTTGGGCGAAGCGGTGGAGGCGGTGGCGAAGCCTCTGGTGCGGCTGAACAGCGTGAAGCGCGGCTGTCAGACAACGAGGCGTTCGTGCGCGATGCAGGAAGGCCGGCGCAGGTCGAGCGGGCTTCCGTGATAGTGAACCCCGCAAACACTGTAACGCAAGGAACGATGATCCAAGCTATTTTGGAAACTGCGATCAATTCGCAGCTTCCCGGTGCGATTAGGGGGGTCGTAAGCGAGGATGTGCATTCCTATGACGGGACGC
Organism: Paracoccus sp. T5; assembly: GCF_048538155.2. Classification (GTDB taxonomy): domain Bacteria; phylum Pseudomonadota; class Alphaproteobacteria; order Rhodobacterales; family Rhodobacteraceae; genus Paracoccus. Next base: position 62,779 of record NZ_JBLWIC020000004.1, on the reverse strand, counting down.
GCATTTTGATCCCTCGGGGATCGCAAGTGATCGGACGATACTCTGAAGGCGTAGAACTGGGCCAGCGCCGCGCACTGGTGGCATGGGAGCGCATCATCATGCCGGACAATCAGTCCGTCACAATTTCAGCCTATGGCGGCGACGAGATAGGACAGTCCGGTCTTACGGGAAAGGTAAACAATCATTTCGGTCAGCGTTTTGGTTCGGCAGCTCTTGTTAGCTTCCTGACGATCCTTCCGGCACTCGCGACGGAAAACACGGATGATGACCGCGCAAATGATATGGCGGATAGCGTAGGGCAGAACCTAACCAGCGCGACAACCTCCGTGCTGAGTGAGTCCCTACGCATCAGGCCAACTATCCGCGTCGCCCAAGGCGCCCGTGTGACGATCATGGTTGACCGTGATCTGGAGATTTTCTGATGCAGGATGACAGCTACTTTAATCAGGCGATGGCCGCGCTAGGCGATGTAGTCACGCGCGAAGACCTTGTGGAGCTGTGCATCAACCCTGATGGAACAGTCTGGGCGGAAACTCGTGGTGACCATTTCATGCAGAAGTGTGAAGCGCATCTGACAAGAAATGTGCTGGCTGACTTAGCCGCTAGTATCGTCGGCCAGGCCCAAGCGACCATCAGCAAAACCAAGCCCCTTATCTCGGCTTCTATTGAGTATCTCGGCCGTCCGATCAGGGTCCAGGTCGTCGCACCACCTGCGGCACTCTCAGGCCATGCTATCGCAATGCGCTTCTTCTCATCCCTGCCCCTCGATGAGGTCAAACTAGACTATCTCTATGGAGAACAGCGGTCATTGGATGAGGAGCGCGCGGCACGAAACCAGCAGCTCAAAGAAATTGCAGAAAAAGGCACTCTCGATGAAGCCCTAGAGTTCTGTGTCTGTGAAAAGCTGAACATGGTCCTGTCAGGCGGAACCTCGACGGGCAAGACTGTAGCTCTCCGCAAAATCATGACCTTCATTCCTCCAACTGAACGGGTCATCACTATTGAGGACGCCGCTGAGCTGCTGCCTAGCCAGCCTAATACAGTGTCCTTGATTGCCGACAGGAACGGTGACGTGCGATCGCCTGACGCGCTTCTTATTTCTTCGCTGAGAATGCGGCCTGACAGGGTGATCGTTGGCGAAGTGCGCGGCAAGGAAGCGATGACATTCCTTGAAGCTATCAACACAGGGCATGGCGGCTCAGCGACTACCGTTCATGCCGAAACGCCAACCCTGGCATTAGATGCTCTTGCCATGAAAGCAGGCCGATCAGATGTGCCCATGAGCTATTCGGAAATTCGTGAATACATTACCCGATCTATCGACGTCATCATTCAGACAGGTCGGAAAGACGGAAAGCGCGGCATTGCCGAGTTCTACCTTCCGACAGCGAAAGAAACAGCAGGATGATGAAGTCCATTGTTCTCGCTGCTATCGCAGTTGCCGCTACTGCCGCTACTGCTCACCCAGACAAGGTGACGGAAGATCAGGAACGCAAGTTTCTGCGCTTCGACACGCAAAGCGCAGGAAATCCAGAAATCTCCGAACGCGGCTGCTCGATCCCGCCACGTCCTGTTCTTCCAAACCCAAAAAACGCGCCAGTCAACGCCAACCCTGATCAAGCAAGTTCTGTCCTACTATCAGTCTACAGGCGTCAGAACGCAGAGCGGATTGTGTCTGAGCAAGCCTGCTCGTGCGACATGTATTTCTCGGATTGGGATAGCGCGCTCAATGAAATGATGGCCGTTTTTGAGGGGCTACACTTCGATGAGTGGGCAAGCGTTCGGCTTGAAAACAGCAGGGCCACGAATGCCCTATCCTCCGAAGTGCGGACAATCTGCAAAGAAAGTGGTGTCCTATAATGCCTATAGTTTCGGAACTGGTGGAAATTGGACAGCAGCAACTCAGTGACGCCGCACAATCGCAGTTTGGCCTTACTGCCGCAGCTATCGGTGACACACTCCAAGTAGCAGCATCGCTGGCTATCATCCTCGTCTTTATCAATGCGCTCCTGCAAATTCGGCCGCAGCCTGTCGGAGATCTGTTGATACTGGTCGTAAAGTTGCTTTTAATTTTCCAGTTCGCGACAGTGTGGAGCCAATTCAATGCCATCGCCAGTGCGGTCATAAACGGCATGGATTCAATTGCAGGCGCCATGCTGTCAGGCAGCTCTAATCCGAACATGGGTCTTGCAGCCTCATTCGATGATATGCTGGACCGCCTCGCAACCAGCGCCAATACGACAATGGACAACCTCAGTTACATGAGCCGTGCCGTAATGAGCGGCATCTTCTTCATCCTACATTCCCTCACGGCGGCAGTGGCGGGACTGATCTTGATTTTCGCCCTAGTCATGATCACGATCCATCTTGGCCTCGCGCCCATTTTTATTGGTCTTTCAGTCTTCAAAGCGACGTCTGACTTCTTTTTTCAGTGGCTTCGCTCGACTCTAAGTTACGTTCTTTATCCTATCGTCATCGCCGCTGTGCTGGGTTCAATGATCCGGCTTACGCAAGGTGTTGTTGATAACCTTGATCCAACAAACATCGAATCCATCGCAGCCTTGGTCCCTTTTCTGACGATCCTCTTTATGATGATTTTCACCATTGTCCTGATACCGATGATTGTGAGCGGCCTAAGCGGGATGGTTGCGGCCGTTGGTCCTTTAGCGGCGGCTGCGGTTACTGCTGGCGTGTATCGCAACCTGTCTGGGTCGATGGCAGGTCCTGCAGCTCTGTCGAGATCGTTCCGCGGTGCCGGTAGCGGCGGCAATGTGGGGTCATCACCTCCCGCACCTGGGCACGGACCGGGTGCGGGTGCAAGCCCCGCCTCCCCGCATCAGGCACAGCCAAGCGTGCAGCGACAACTTAACATGCCAAATAGGTTCCGGGACCGTTCCTGATCCTAAAAAAGAAAAGCCCGCCTTAACGGCGGGCTTTTTTGTTCGGGTAGGTGCTTGATACGTCAAACCTCAACCTGAGATATTACGTCCATATCAGTGAATTTGTCTCGTAGATCGTCCAGCATTGACCGCCCCTTCTTCAACGTGCGGTCAACGACTGCGCGGGCTTCTGGAGTGTCGGGCACGTCCTTTAAAGCCAAATCTAATTGTGCAGTTGCCACCGCTTTTCGTTGTGGCCTCCGGTTCGAGCGAACAGCGGAAACGGAATTGTCAGCTGAAGGCGCTTTTCGAGCCAACCTGCGTGATGATCTGGGCCTATCGTCCGGAGCCGGATCGTTTTGCTCTACGATCTGAGGCGCTGCAACTTCGACGTCCTGAACGATCGTTCTATCAGCGGTTTCAACGCTGGCATCCTTCCCGACCGCAACAGGCTCAACGACTTCAGGTGACGCCTCGGCATCCACCTTCTCCGGGGGTGGCAACAAGCGCACTCTAGCTTTTTCTGCCGCGCGGGCGGCGTCCGCTTCCATCAAGCCAATGTCAGGGAAAACGTACTTATCCATAGCAGGGTTATGCGGAGGCATCGGCATAGGACCGGTTTGAGCCTCGAACATGGGCTTCAACTTTGCATCACTGAAGTATTTTATACGCTTTGCCCGGATCGGCATGTCGGCATCAACAATGATAATCACGTCATCCTTGGGCAGCCGGCGCGCTTCATCCTCTGACAACAAAGGCCGTTCTTCTGTTCGTTCGCTGACATTGACGCCATTGAAAGCACCTTGACCAATAGTCCGGCTCTTGCTGACGACCCGCCGCGTCGTCATGCCTGTTGCACGGGACAAGTCAGACACCGTTTTTTCCTCAGAAGGCGTCAGATATAGTTTTATCCCTGCGCCACCTTGGAGCGACAGGCGAACATTCTGCCCATAAATCTCGTCCAGCGCTGGAACAGTCTGCGTAACAATTGCCAAGTTGCCGCCGTATGACCGCAGGGTTTTGATCGACTCAGCTACAATCGGCATTTTGCCAAGTTTGTCGAACTCATCCAGCATGATTAGGACCGGCCAAGGTTCGTCCGGACCTGGCTCGCCAGCCCCCTGCAATGAAGAAATGAGATCGGAAAAAAACAATCTGATCAGCGGTGCGATTGCAGCAACGTCATCTGGCGGTACAACCAGATAAACGGTCTGAGGTTTTTTGCGGAAGGTCACAAACTCAAAATCACTATCATCAGTTAGAGCGCAAATGCGCGGGTTTGCCCACGTTCCAAGGCCCGAGCTGCTGAGAACTGAGAGGTATGCTGACAGGGTACGTTCGGTGATATTCGCGAGCTTGTTGAACATCATCTTAGTGGCAGGATCTTCCGCTATTCGGGCATAGTAAGCGTACTGCGTCTTTGTCTCTCCGCCTTGAACCGCATAGCGGTAAATCTCCCCCAACGTGACGCGGGTTTTTTCATAAGCCAGCATCCCGCAAGCGACAAAAATATCCGTAGCGCCCGGTAGAAACTCCTCTGCCCCCTGCCCGGCTTGCAGGAACAGCTTGGCGATCTTTTGAAGCTCCATCATGCGCTGCGCAGGGTTCTTCATCTTGCCGACGCGCTTGAGGGGGTTGTATCGGTGCGACGGCGACTCCCAATCGGTCGGTGCAAAGCGATAGACCGTATCGCCGCGCGCTTTGCGGTGGCGTGACGTTAACTCAAAGTTTTCGCCCTTCACGTCCAGCACTACGCTGCTGCCTGCATAGGTTAGGCAGTTGGGAATAACGAAGCCCACGCCCTTACCACGTCCCGTAGGCGCAACGATTAGGGCATGTGGATGCTCGGCAGATACAATAAAGGGTTGGTTTGAGCCTGGGTCACCCGTCTTTCCCAAAACAAAGCCTTTGGCGGGATTGGTTAAGAAGCGTTTGCGCTTCATTTGCCGTTTCGTCTGCCAGCTCGTCTTCCCAAAGCGTGTAAGGTCTTCTGTCGTCACCTTAGCAGCCAGCATGAAGCCCGCCAGGGTGGTTGCAATGACCACAAAGTTTATCAGGACATAGCCGCGTGGATCACGCGCTTGGATGTCACCGTACTGCGTAGCGATAAAAAAGAGATCGAGTTCGGCCAAGTCGTAGCGGTACTGGGCGAGACCCGACGCCAGCACGTAGCCAATCAGAAAAGCGAAAAAACCAATAAGGAGAACCCCTCCTAGTTGGCGCAGCCTGCCTTCAAGTCTGGTCATGGGATTACTCCTTATCCAAAATCGTGACCGTCTTGCTCATGACCACGCCGCTCATGACGGAGGGCTTGCTCATGCTTGACGGCCGCAACATTGTGTTGCGCGACTGCTTGGGAGTGATCACGGCTGCTACCGATATTCTGGTCAGCCTTCAGGTAAGCGATGGCAAAGTCATGCCGCTGAGCCGTGCCCATTCCTGGAATGTCGGGCGCTCTTCCGTTCTGCATGTCATGAACCGCATCCTGCCCAAGCGCACGTTCGACTGCATCGACAAGCCGGCGCGACTCGTCAAAAGTCATGTTGCCACCTCTTGCCGCAAGTTGCTTGGCTTCATCGAGTGCGGCGGCTTTATCGCGCTCCTGACTCTGTGCTGCACGTTCCTCTTGCTCTCGCACACGATCCATCTGGATAGCTGTGAACGCTCGCTGAATATCCTCGTCAGGCATCCTGCGTTCTGTCGCAGGCACATAGCCTTCGGGACCGCGCGCGTCATTTGCGTTCCGGTCCCATGCCTCGGAGGCAAGCTCCGCATGACCCCGCGACCTGTCAGCAAAATCAGTAAACGCGTCGCTGGCTGCTGCGACCTCCTTCTGCCCCTGCTGTCTCGCTTGGCTGTCTTCTGAATAAGGCCAGTTGAAATCAGTCCGTTCGAACTGTTGGACAAGGCGTCTGAAGTCCTGACGCTCGCCAGCCGAGTGCACATCGACTGCCTCAGTGCGCTCAATGCTCTGATCGCGTAGCGCGTCTTCTACCCTGTCATATATATCGCTGACATGATCACGAGCCTTCTCCAGCCCCTCACTGGTCGCAAGGTCATAGCCGTTCTTGTCAGCGACAGCATGCAAGTCTCGCTCAACCCACCGGCTTTCCAGCGCCGCCGTGGTGGCAGTCATTTCAATGCGCGCTGAAACCTCCCGCGGGTCAATGCCACTACCTTCCAGGGCAGCTTCCAGCCTGCCCGGCGCCAGATCACGTTGCATGTCGCGCGCCACCTTTTCGACATAGATGCTGTCAGATGCAGGGCTAGTCAGGGTGCGGGTCTGCTCCCCAAGAGGATTCAACTCTCGGACGCTGCGCAGCATGTCATCCACGTCCTTATCCATTTGCGCCCGTTGCTCAGGCGGCGCTCGATCTATGCTGCGGTCGATTTCTTTGATCGTAGAGCGCAATGCTATTAGCTTTGCCTCGAATTGATCGACGTCCCGCTCCAATGCCGGGTTGGCCTCAATGGCCCCTGCCCTATCGCTCATGTCTTCACCTTTCTCAATTTGCTGCGCCATGCGCTCCAATGCGTTTGCCGTAAGGGTATTCCCAAGTCGGTCAGCTATGCTGCCAAGGCTGCGATATGTGTCTGCAACCTCGGACAGTCTTTGCTTGATAAAATCGCTGTCCACGCGCTCGGCCGCGCGATCTTGGGTCTGGCTAGGTCCAATCGCACGGACCTCCCATTGCGTGCGAGTAAAGGCCACGTCCTTACCGGCACGATTAGTAAAGCTGGTAACTTCTTTCCCTCGATTGGTGATTGCAATGGTTTGTCCTGTGTCAACATTTGCCTCGGCCATTGCCCGACCCAAGCCACTGCCCCACATTTCCTTCATACCATTTTCAGTAGCCAGCTTAACGTAATAACTCGGTGTATTCTTAGGGTCATGACCATAAGGGGACTTGCCATGCTCGATCAATTCACCGCGCAAACTCTTTCGTAAATCTATCGAGCTAAGCGCGTCCTCGGTAATGCCACGCGAAAACCGACTAGTGTTGATCATTTCAACTCCAGCCGCCCGCCCCCATTCGACCATCGCATCTTTAAAACGGTCATAAGAAAGCTCTCCGTCTTTTTCCAGATAGAAAAGCTCATTTTCTTGATTGCGCCGGTCTACAATAATGTGGGCGTGCGGATGATCACGATCCGTATGTATGCCAGCGATATAATTCCAACGGCCATATCCTTGCCCTATGAGCTCATCACATACTCCACGCGTGATGGCTTTAACCTTCTCGGTGTCTGTCCCTTTGGGAAATGACATCATCAAGTGCATCGAGTTCCCGTTCTCGATCTTACCGCGCCAACCCTCAGACCAATCGGTAGCAAGTCGTGAAACCTGGCGACCTGTCAGCTCCTTGCCGCCATCGTGCCGGTAGCTGGGGTCGATAACGTGATCCGACTTTCCCAGGACGTAATTCATCTGAGCCTTTATGTCGGCACGGTTGTAGCACCCTCCGCTGCGGATGATCTTGAACACAGCCTGGGGAGTGTTTGCCTTGCGAACATTGCTCAGAAGCCGCGTGACGGAGCCGCCCCCGCCCCCAGATTTGACTCGCCGACCAGACCGGACATGGTGATCATCAAGGAAGTTGGTGACGATGCTGCTTCGCTGTGCCATCAGTCCAGCGCCTTCAAAATTTGATCAAGGCGAGCTTTGCGGCGGCGGGCTTTCGTTACAATCAGCTTTGAAACGAGGTCAGATACAGCCTTAAGCTCATCCCTCATGGCGACGATTGTAGCCAGATCATGTGGCGAAATTTCTGCGCTGCCGGAGACAAGCGCCTTACGATTAGCGTGATAGGCAAGCTGATTTAGGTTGTTGCCAACGCGGCGAACCTCCTTAGATAGCTCGGCTCCGATCTCAATTAGGTCATCGTCTGGATCAAAAAAGCCCGAAGCACGACGCAGAGCCTTCTTTGCAAATGCGGCTCGGGTCATGCCGAACCGCCCCGCTTGAACATCAAGGGCGCGCATTTCGTCGCTTTCCAAGCGAACACCAAGAACCTTTGTCTCGATCCTTGCTATCGGATCGCGATGCAGCCTGGCCGCAATCATCTGAACGGCGCGGCGGCTGATCCCGTAGGTTTTGGCAAGCTCATCTGTCGAGATGTTCTTCGCCAAATCCTGCACCAGTTGCCGCTTTTCGTCAGCATTTAAACGCCTTTGGGGCCGTTTAGATGGTGGCGAAGTTAACATGTTACATTTCCCGCCATATTCTTCCCTTCACCCTAGGGCGTTTCCGCACCGCTGGCAAGAAAATGCCCGCGGAAAGGCCCTAGGGTGAAGTCCGTTTCGGTGGCCGCCCCCAGGGCGGACAGGTTCGGGCGATCAGCCCGAAGCCGCGATATGCATCGCAGATCGCGCCATGCAGCCTCACGGTTAAAGCGTGAGATTGGCTAACCGCACCCTCCCCAACAGGCGCAGAGCCTTCTCAGAGGCCACAGGATCGCCGCTGAGTGCCCCCATCGGATCAGTCAGCTAGGGTGGGTGCGGCCAAGGCGTCTTTCCGCTCACACGGCGCATTCAGGCTGTACGTTGGATTGGCGCTCCGAACCAACAACAGATTATGGGCTCCACACCACCAGAAGCCGAAACATGACGACATGGCAAAGCGGCACAATGGCAACATGGTACAGCGATATTGCGGCATTCCGGTAAGGCGGCGCAGCGGCATTGCGGCATTCCGGTAAGGCGGCGCAGCGGTATTGCGGCATTCCGGTAAAACGGCGCAGCGGCATTGCGGCATTCCGGTAAGGCGGCGCAGCGGCATTGCGGCATTCCGGTAAGGCGGCGCAGCGGTATTGCGGCATTCCGGTAAAACGGCGCAGCGGTATTGCGGCATTCCGGTAAAACGGCGCAGCGGCATTGCGGCATTCCGGTAAAACGGCGCAGCGGCATTGCGGCATTCCGGTTAAACGGCGCAGCGGCATTGCGGCACTACGGTCCTACGGCGTAGCAGCATTGTGGAGATACGGTATAGTGGCGAAGCGGCATTGTGGCATCTAGGCTAAGTGGCGCAGCGGCATTCCGGCGATACGGCATTGTGGCGATATGACAACATGGCAAAGTGGCGATGTGGCGATACGGCTTTCCGGCTTGATGGTTATCCGGCATCATGGCGATATGGTGATATGGCGAAGCGGCATCATGGCGACGCGGCATCATGGCAACATGGCGAAGCGGTGATATGGTAAAGCGGTAATGTGGCGATGTGGCATCACGCAACGCCACCAAATAGCGACGTGAGGGACAGAAGATGAAAGTAATTTCACTGATCGGGCAAAAAGGGGGCGCAGGAAAAAGCACTGTCGCCCGCGTTCTTGCATCCGCAGCCGTTCTCGAAGGTAAGCGCGTTTTAATGCTCGACTGCGACCCAAACAAAAGTACTTACTCCTTTTATCAAAAGCTGATGCGGAACGATCCGACCTCGGCAAAAAGTGTGACTGCCTTTCACTGTGCCAACACTGAAGAAATGGAACGTCATATCATCGAAGCCGATGATATGGGGAATATAGACTACTGCATTATTGATACCCAAGGCGACCTAGTGAATTGGGTAGATGATGTGATTGAGCTTTCTAATAGGGTGATCATACCCGTCAAGGTTTCCGAAACCGATTTTACGGTGCAATTGGAAACCTACAAACGATATGTTGCTTTGCGTGATGCCGTAGTTGACCCGTCAAAGTTGCCGCCAATTATGTTCTTGCTGAATCAGATCAAGCCAGGCGTCAAATATCCTGCTTCGCTTCGTGATCTGTTTGATGAAATTGCAAGCCATGACAGAATGCTGCGCTTCTACCTGCAAGAGCGCAATGTGTATAACCAGACTGATCAGGGCATTCTTTTGGGGGAATACGCTAAACGCGTCGAAGCAACATCGGTTGGGAAAGTCATGCCAAAATATATGACGCAGGCAATGGACGAGGCGAAAGAACTACTAACCGCAGTTGAGGAGGTTACCGTCAATGGCTAGTCTGCCGCCCCCCCGCACGGATCGCTCCCCTCGACGTGGCTTGCAGCTTAAAGAAGGCACTAAGTTGCCTGACCCACCTAGCTTCGAGAAGGTCAGCACAAAGAGCGAGATAGATGGTGAAGCCAATGCTTCTACTCGACCCTTGCCAGAGCAAGAGAAAGCTGAAGCCATCGAACAGAAGCCAGAACATGCGCCGGCAGTGGTTGAAGAGCCGCAAGACAAGCAGACCCGCAAGGGTGAACATACCAGCTCAAGGCGCAGTCTGACGAGAGGGCAGGGGGATACCCCATCAGCGCCCGAAGAAATGACTCGTCATGCCGCCCCCACGGCGGCAGCAGACACGCAGTTCGTCACAATCCGATTGGGTTTTGAGCCCAGGGTGAGGGAACTGGCGGAAAAATGTTGCCAAGCAACGGGGGCCTCTCTTCCTGATTTGGTCGGCGTTGCAGCCCGCAAGATGATCGTCACGGATGCTGATTTTGAAGCCAAACCGCTATGGCCTGCGCCTACTCGCTCACGCCCGATCGACTATACTCTGCGGGTGAAGTGCAAGCTGTCCTCGTCCTTGCTCAACAAATGGTCGAAGAAACTTGATCCCCTCGGTGCAAAACAGCCCGGTGAAATCGCCTATAATGCTGTTCAACACGCATTTAATCGCAGTGCCCGACGCATCATTTCTGAGCTGACGAAAGCTCAGTGATGCTTGCCGTATCCTCAAGGAGCAAAGAAAAATGTCAAACTCGGCCCTGATTGCCATTGCCGCACTATTTGCTGCAGCCGCCGTGCCAGCGGGCGCCGAACAATGGGACGTGACAAAGGACAAGAGCCTCGTAGTTCATCGCCTCGCTGCCAATGATCTTCGCATGACAGTCGTATGCGATCCCGAGGGGGCATTTTCACCGCCGCAAAACTACCTCTTTGTCGAACGGCGCGGCCAACGTGTCGAAACTGGCGAACTGACAGTTTCGGGGGGTGATGATACCGTGAACCTTCCGATCATCGGGGCCGCCGCCGTTCCAACTGGCAATGTCGAGAACTGGAATACAGCTATGGACATGCTGTTCGGGGGCAGGGGGGTCAACGTCGCTGTCGGTGAAGTCGCTGCCCAACTTCAAGCAGAACGCATCGCGAATGTCTGCACAGCCCGATAGGACGACGCTGTAAGCCAGCAGGGTTATAGCCTGTCTTGTACCAGTATATACCTTGTGATATATATAGGTAATACACTCAGGGATATACTTATGACAATGCTCATCAAAGGCGATGAAATTGACGACCTTGTAGCGAAATACTGCGCTTTAACTGGGGTGAGGAACAAGAGCGAAGCCGTGCGCCAAGCACTGGCCGCACAAATTTCTGCATTGTCGCAAAAGGAAAGCCTCGCTGATCGAGTCGCCAGTATCCAGAACCGCGCAGCGGCTTTGGGCATCGTGGCAGACAGTGCCGATGACAAAGCTTTCATGGACGCAATGTGGGGCGATGAAGCCTGATGTTCGTTGATGCAAGCGCCCTTGTCGCCATCCTGAGAAATGAACCAGACGCTCCAGCATTATTGAAGGCGATGGAGGCGGCGCGTGGGAAGCTCCGCATGTCGCCAGTCGTTCGGCTTGAAGCCACCCTTGCCATTGCCCGGACACGTCGGGACGCGCGCAGCGCAGGCCCGGCGACGGCCGACGATTTTAAGATTGCCGCAGAGCTGGTCAACGATTTGCTTGAAGCCATCCAGGCACAGGAAATGATGATTTCGTCAGCCATGGGAAATGCGGCGATCGAGGCGCTTGCGACCTATGGGAAGCTAGTCGGGCATCCGGCGCAGCTAAACATGGGTGACGCACTGTCTTACGCGTGTGCCAAATCCCATGCCGTGCCCTTGCTCTACAAAGGCAATGACTTCTCCCACACGGATCTTGCCTAACCACATCGGCCGCGCCAGCGGTTTACCACAGCCGCCTCGCCTCCCTTCGCTCCATGAAGGCGCGTCCGGCTCGGCGGCTGCAAGCCCTGGCCCAAGGGCCAGGGTGGAAAACCGCCCTCGCACTGGCAAGAACACTGGTACCCAAAAAGAAAAAAGCCGCCCCGTAAGGGGCGGCAAGTTGTTTCCTCGCCACGAGGAAAACTGTCTGGTGTCAGCAATGCGTGATTTGTCGCAATGCGTCAACCTCGCGGGACACGCGCTACCTGCGGCGCCAGTCCCACGGCATGTCAAAACTCCCCTCCCAAATGCCGCGCCTGGCTCTGCGGGCAGCATTCTCGGCGGCGATGTATTCGCCGCTATACTGGCGATAGGCGACGGCCTGGCCCGAGTAAACGAGCGCGGCGTTCATATCCTCATCCCCGACAAAGCACTGCCCAATCACCCGCCCGTAGCGATCCATATCACGCTGTTCACATCGGACGGGCTGATCGCCAATCCACTCTGTTAGCCAGCGTGTCGCCATGTCGCCGCAACGGTATGACCGGCTGGAACGATCATGGCAAAGCTGATCGGCTTCCGGCGCGTCAACTCCATGCAGTCGGATAGTTTTGAGGCTGATGACAAAGGTATCTGCATCCACAATGCGCGGAATGCCCTCGATTACTCGCGATCCGTCAGCAGCAGGGGCGCTGCGCCGGTCTGCCTTGCCGGTCAGATCGTCCAGCAAATCGCCATAGTCACCCTGAGACATGACGGCCAGCGCAGCCAGTGCGGCCAGGATCGGCAAGGCAGACCGGCGCAAACGACGGCGCAGGGGATTACGGATGGGGCGTTTTCGCATAAGGGGCCAACAGACTTCTGAATTACGAACACAAAAATTGGGTTCGCGGGAATTACATGATCCTGTGCGAAAGGGGCAACCGCTCGGCTTGCTCGACCCTGCACGGGTACTTAGGTGTTAGATGCCTCGCCCGGCTGTGAGGGCAGGACGAGGCGGGGGGGTTTTCAACCGGCCCCATGCTGCGTCAGGAAGCGGAGTCCGATACCAAAGGTATCGCCCTTCCTGACAAGCGCCCACGCTTCTGCAAGACGCTGTTCCAAAATCATTTTGCTCATCTGTTTATCCTCTCGCGGCCCCATTTCGGGAAGCGTCAGCCCGCGCCTTTTGCGGGCTGACTGAATTGCCTGAATGACTAGGAGGCAGTGGCTTGCGGACTGCGGCGCACAATCCGACCCAACAAAGGCGTGGCGTTCGGAAGGTCCCGCATTTCACGGTCAGGCCGACGCTTGTTGTCAGCTCCGATCAACCACCCCTCGCGATGCGCGACAAAGACGGACTCGAAAATGTCTCTAGGGGTCATCTGCCAAGGAAAAAGCACGGCTTCGTCACTGTCGGAAATGACAAAAATCCAGCCTCCGGTGCCATGCTCTCCGCGGAAGGCAATGGCGTCGGCGGAACAATCGAACAAACGCCATGTCTTGTAGGGCTGTGCGGACATATCTTCAGCCCTCCACGGTGAAAACGACAGTTTCACCATCGACCGTGTACGGCACGGCCTTGCTCAACAGGCTCTCGAAGGCGTTGGACGGGACGCTCGAAAAGGTCGTGCAGAACAGATCGAGCAGCCGCTGACGATCCTGTTGAAACGCATAGCCGTTGATGGCCCATGCAAGAATTCCGGGGGTGTGGACGGCGGGGGAAGAACCCAAGCGATAAGTAGTCATGTCGTTTCCTTTTCGTGGCGATGGCGTTGGGGCTTGGTGCCTCCTTCCGCCGATGGGCTGCGCCTCGTCGGTCTGGTCTGACGAATACGCATGTATTCGGCGGAACAGAGTGAGGAGGGCGAAGCCCGACAAACGGGCCTGGGCGGTTCTGTCAAAGGATCGGAGCCGGGGGGTGGTGCGGCCCGCAGCCGAAGGCGAGGACACGGCCCCCGGTGGAGACGACGCCGCAGGCGGCGCTTGTCTTTTGACAGGGCCGATCAGGTCTGTTGGCGGATATGGAATGAAAAATCGTCGGGATGGGGGTGAGCGCGGGCCTTGGCCCGCGTCGATCCCCTGGCCCGTCCGCAGGATCAAACACAAGTCCGGCGACCAGCCGGGCTTTCTTAATCCTCTATCTTAGGCCGGAGCTATCCAGCCTGCCGCGCTTCGCGGCGGGCCTTGCAGGGTGGCGAGCTGGACGCGCCATCACAGAGCGAAGGGAAGCGAGCCGCCCTGTGGGAAGGTCCGGCCTTGCGCGAGCGATCGTGACCCGAAGGGCCGAGACTATGCCGCTGGCCTGACTATTGCGCCCCTGCACGGGCAGGCTCGGAACGAGACAAGCGGGCAGGACCAGGCGCAAAGGAAGGGCAGGGGCATAGGCTCGGGGCGCAGGCCGGCTCTTGCCGGCAGGAGCCTAGAGTATCCGTTGTTCGTCAAGCATCAGAAACAGTCTTTCTCGGCTAAAGCAGCCGTTCGCGCGTGGCGCAGCGAATGACCGTATAGAGCCCTTTTTGACGAATGCTGCCGAGCGACTGGACGGCCGCTTCGGCGGACCCGCAGCTTAGCGAGGTGTTCTCCGTTCGGGTCTAGACATACTCCGTAATGCGTTTCAACAAGGCGACACCGGCACCTGATAGAACGCCGCAAGAAGACGTAAGCTCTTGACGACGCCCGGTGTCGAGCGGGTGGGGTCCTGTTATGTGACCGTAAACTGCCCCATCATGCCCGCATCCTCGTGTTCGAGGATGTGGCAGTGATACATGAATGGTGTCTCTTCCGAAGCCAGCTTGTCGAACCTCAGCAGGATTCCGGTCGGACCCTGCACACGGACAACATCTTTCCAACCGATCTGCGCCGAGTCGACCGGCCGTCCGTTCTGACTCACGCCTCACGATAATTGTCACACGCCTCAACACCCTTTGCGACCACGTCGAGAAGTGCGTCCACATCGTTCAGAAGGACCGTGATGCGCGGGTTGCTGATACGGTAACGGATGAAGCGCCCTTCGCGGTCGCTGGCGACAAGCCCGCAGTCCAGCAGGCACCTCAGATGGTTGGAGACGTTGGGTTGCGATAGTTCGGTCCGCTCGACGATCTCGTGAACGGCCAATGGCTCGTTGCAAAGTGCACCGAGGATGGCCAGGCGGCTCGGGTCCGCGAAGCCGCGGAACAGCTTCGCCCGTCGCTCGATGGTCGCGCTCTTGCGGTCATCGACGATTTGGGCCATATCACTCCTCGCTGATACGTTGTCCTTCAATTCATTCTAGCAGGAATAGCGCGACCATGGCCAACACCGAAAGTGCCGGACCGACGGCAGATGTTCCGCCCGTCCGTTACCGGGTTTCCGGTATGGACTGCGCGAAGGATGCCGCGCAGATCGAGCGGGCGGCGCAGTCGGCCGGAGTCGCGGCTGACGATGTGAAGGTGTCGGCGGCGACGCACATCATGACACTGAGCGCCCCCGAAGCGCGCCTGCCGGACATCGAAAAGGCCGTTGCGGTGACCGGCTACGGCTTCGACCGGATCGAAGGCGATGGAGACATTCCGCCGAATCCCGCCCATCAGGATCCGGCCTACCGACGCGCGCTCTGGATCGTCGTGATCCTGAACGTGGGTTACGGTATCGTTGAAATGATCGGCGGGTTCATCGCCGGGTCACAGGCCGTGAAGGCCGATGCGCTCGATTTCATCGGCGACGGCGCGATCACCTTCCTTGGCCTGCTGGCCATCGGCTGGAGCCTCGCCTGGCGGGCACGGTCGGCCTTGATCCAAGGCATCTTCCTCGGCCTGCTCGGCCTTGGCGTCCTCGGCACGACCATCGTGCGAGTCTTCGAACGGACGACGCCGGATGCAGGTCTAATGGGCCTGCTTGGCATGATCGCCCTTGTCGTCAACGTCATCTCCGTTCTGCCGCTGCTGCGGTTCCGCAAGGGCGACGCGAACATGCGGGCCGTCTGGCTATTCTCGCGCAACGACGCCATCGGCAATGCGGCGGTTGTCGTTGCCGCCGGTCTCGTGGCGTGGCTGGGCAGCGCCTGGCCGGACCTCATCGTCGCCTTCGGCATCGCCGGACTGTTCCTGCACTCGTCTTGGGCAATCATCCGCGATGCGCGGGCCGATCTGAAGGCAGCGGCATGAACAGCCGCGTTCTGGGCGGGCTCTGCGCGATCGCGGCGTTCGGCCTCGATCAGGGTACCAAGGCGCTTGCGCTGAACACACCGGCGCTTGAGCGCGGCGTCGAGGTTCTACCCTTTCTCAATCTCGTGCGGGTTCTGAACGATGGAGTCAGCTTCGGTATGCTGGGCGGGATCGTGCCTTGGTGGGGTCTCATCGCGCTTGCTGGCGTGATCGTGGCATGGCTGCTGATCTGGTTGTGGCGCGCGCCGGACAGGCTGACGGCTGCCGCTCTCGGTCTGATCATCGGCGGCGCGTTCGGCAATGTCCTCGACCGGCTGCGTTATCAGGCCGTCCCGGATTTTCTGGATTTCCATTACGGAACATACCACTGGCCGTCCTTCAATCTTGCGGATGTGGCGATTTTCTGCGGTGCGGCCCTGCTGTTCTGGGACAGCTTCCGCTCGGCGCAGAACAAGCCCGAACGTAACCACCGAGAAGAAAACGTTACGGGGAAATAATCGATGTCCAGCATTCCATCCGCAAAGGGCATCGACAGCACGCTTGCCCTGCTGCGCAACCCATATGAGTTCATTCCGGACACATGCCGCGATCT
Organism: Paracoccus sp. T5; assembly: GCF_048538155.2. Taxonomy (GTDB): domain Bacteria; phylum Pseudomonadota; class Alphaproteobacteria; order Rhodobacterales; family Rhodobacteraceae; genus Paracoccus. Next base: position 46,287 of record NZ_JBLWIC020000004.1, on the reverse strand, counting down.
TGAGGGCGACCTGTTCGAGACCCGCATCCTCTTTCAAAAGACGATCTGCATGACTGGTGCCGCAGCTGCGGAGGTCTTCTATTCCGAGGATGGGCTCGTGCGCGCAGGCTCGATGCCGAAGCGTATCCAGAGAACCCTGCTCGGCGAAAAGGGCATCCAGGGGCTCGATGGCGAGGCCCACCGTCATCGGAAGCGGATGTTTATGTCACTCATGGCGTCGGAGCGGATCGAAGCTCTCGAAAACACGACGCGGGACCTGCTGGACCGCTACGCACGGGACTGGCAAGCGGCGGAGAAGGTCGTTCTCTACGACGAAGTGCGCGAAATCCTCACCAGAGCTGCCTGCGCCTGGTCGGGCGTGCCGCTTCCCGAAGCGGAGGTCGAGACGCGGACGGCGCAGATGACGGCGCTCTTCCAAGACGCCGGGGCGGTCGGCTGGAAGCACTGGGGTGCGCGTCTGGCGCGGCATCGCGCAGAGCGTTGGACAGCCGGGATTATTGAACGGCTGCGCGACGGAAGCCTTCAGACAGGACAGGAAAGCGCCGCCCATGTCGTCGCGACGTGGCGCGATCTGAATGGGGAGCTGCTGACCTCCAAGGTTGCCGCCGTGGAGCTTCTGAACGTAGTACGCCCGATCGTCGCCGTCTCTGCGTTCATCGCCCAGGCGGCGCATGCCCTGCATCGGCATCCCGAGTGGCGGCAAAAGCTGAAGGACGACGAGGGACAGCTCGAACCTTTCGTGCAAGAGGTCCGCCGTCTGTATCCGTTCTTTCCCGCGGTCGCGGCACGGGTGAAGAGTGATTTCGAGTGGCGCGGATATCGCTTTTCCAAAGGGTACAGGGTTCTGCTCGACCTCTACGGCACAAATACCGACGCTCGCTCGTGGGACGCGCCGCAAGAGTTCCGGCCCGAGCGGTTTCACGATCGGGAGGTCACCCCCTACGACTTCATTCCGCAGGGCGGTGGTGATCACCACAGGAACCACCGTTGTCCGGGCGAATGGATCGCGATCAGCCAGATGAAGGCGTTTTGCAGTTTCTTCGTGAACGCCATCGACTACGAAGTGCCAGATCAGGATCTGGATCTGGAAACCGAAGAACTGCCGCCCATGCCTAAATCCCGGTTCATCATGCGCAACGTCAGGCGTCGGCAGTAGCGTCGGCCTCCTCCGGCTCGACCGACCGCGCATCCTTGGTGGCCTCAAACGCTTCCCACGCAACGTAGGGCACGATCAGAAGCGCCGCGACCGGGTCGGCCCACCACCAGCCCATCCATTGCGTCAGACCGATCCCGGCCAACACCACGATTGTCTGATACTGGCAGATCATGGTGTCCTTGGCATCGTACTTCAGGGCGGGCGCATCGAGCCGTTTGCCATAGCGATACTTGCCCCAGGCGAGGAACGGGTTGACCACGAGCGAAGCACCCAGAATCGCGATACCCCACCAGTTGAAGCCCGGCGCCTTCTGCGAAATGAAGGCGGAGACCGCCTCGTAGAGGATCGCCGCGACGACGATCCAGAAGGCACAGGCAACCACGTAGAGCGCGACCTTCTTGCGGTGCAGGACCGTGCGCTTGCCGGCACCGTCCTTCTCCCCCTTCAAGCGCCAGATAAGCGTCGCGGCTGAGGTGGCTTCGACCGTGCTGTCGAGACCCCAGCTTACCAGTGCCGCGCTGCCGGTCAGAAGTCCCACGGTGACGGATACGACGACCTCGATGATGTTGTAGACGAGGCTGGCGATCTCGACGCGGATGCCGCGCGTCAGATTGGCCTGCCGGTTATCTTTCTGACTACTCATAATACCTCATAATGCGGAGCCTGCAGCAAAAGTTCGAGGCGGGAATTGATTGCCTTGCCATTAGTGTTGCGCCACGAATCGAAAGCCGATGTTGTTCTTTTTCCAAGCTTCCTTAGTAGAGGCGAGCTTGCCCCTCATACATGAATACGAATGGCCTCGGACCTGTCGCGTAGCCGGTGTCGAGCCGCTCGATCCGAAACCCGCTCTTCTCGACAAGGGCGTTCGTCGGGCGGTCAAGGTGACAGTTCCCGGCGCAACGCTTCCAGGCAGGCGTGAGCCAGCGCTGCCAGCGCCGGACACGGGCTTCCGGCGCCAAACCATGCTCGACGAAGCGGAAGATGCCGTCCGGCTTGAGAACGCGCCGGATCTCGGCGAGCGCCTTCTCCGGCTCCGACACGCTGCAGAGCGCCCAGGTGGCGACGACGCAGTCGACGCTGCGATCCTCCAGCGGCAATGCTTCGGCCACGCCCTCGATCATCTCGGCCGCGGGCATCAGGCCATGGGAGGTTTGCGCGGCCCGAGAGAGGAGTTCGGGCGACGGGTCAACACCGATGATCTGACGCACGGCCTCGGGGTAGAGCGCAAGGTTCAGGCCCGAGCCGATCCCGATCTCCAGCACACGTCCATGCAGCCCGGAGGCGGCGCGGCGCCGGTAGGGAAGAAGTTGATCCTGGCCCATCGCCAGATGCGTCAGCCGAGGGAGGATATGTTTCTCGTACAGTCGCATCTGTTCACCCGATCCGCGCAAGGACAGGGAAGGTGTCCAGCAGCCAGTAGGCCAGTGCGCTCAACCGCCCGGTCATCATCGCCAAACCCATCAGGATCATGACGCCGCCCGCAGCCTGATGCAGGCGGCGACCCCAACGACCGATGCCGCGCAGCCTGCCGGCAATACTGTCGGTGAACCCCGCGACGACCAGAAACGGGATCCCAAGGCCGGCCGAGTAGAAGGCAAGCAATGCGACGCCCTCGCCAATCGTCGCGCTTGTCGCGCTGGCGGTTAGGATGGCGCCGAGGATCGGCCCGATGCACGGTGTCCAGCCGAAACCGAAGGCGAGTCCGAGCACGTAGGAGGCGACCGGTTGCCCGCCCGGCAGGTCGAGATGAAAACGCAGGTCGCGCTCCATGGCCGACAGGCGCGCTGCCCCGATCATGAACAGACCGAATAGGATCACGATCGCGCCGCCGACGAGGTTGAGTTCGTAGCGCCACTGCAGCAGCGCCTGACCGAGCGCGGTGGCAGAGGCCCCAAGCGCGATAAATATCGTGGAGAAGCCAAGGACGAAACAGAAGCTGAGCCAGACGGCCCGCCCCTTCGAAGGCGCTGCACTGCCGGTGACCGTACGTCCGGCAACGTAGGATACGTAGCCGGGCACGAGCGGCAGCACGCAGGGCGACAGAAAGGAAACGGCACCGGCCAGCAATGCCGCCATTAGTCCAAGAGCGGAAAGTTCAATCAAATCCACATCTCCAAACTGATCGGTAGACCGCCACCACGTGTGCGCACGGAGCGGAACGGCTGGCGCGGTCGTCGTGCTTTTCCATGTCCTATTGCTTACGTTCGTCAATAAGAGCGCTTATCTGCGCAACGGCTTCGGGGCTGTTCCATTCGGCCGGGCCTGCGAGGCGCCCGCGCTCGCGCCCAATGCGGTCGATCAGAATCGTTGTCGGCAGGCCCACCACGGCCAAGGCCAGCATCGCGCGCGTATCCTCCGCGATATAGAGATCGAGGTTGCGAATGCCGGTCTCTCGGTAGAAGCGGCGCACAGGTTCCAGAGCCTTGTGGTACGGTCCGGTCGGTTCAAACACGACCATGACCGATTGTCGGCTCTTCAGCCATTTGAGGAAAGACCTTCGCCCCTTATCCGTATTCTGGAACCGCCCACATCCGCCGCCGGGGTAACTGTGAACGTCGAAATGCAGCTTCGCGATATCAACACCAACCGTTTCATCACCCATCTTTCTCTGTCCTCTGCTTATCATGCGGGGCACGATCCCCTCGTATCCGTTCAGGCCAGTTCGAAAGGGCGAGGCGATCACACTCTAGGACGGTCCGATGCAACCAGCGCGCTCACGATCCGACCTCGCCACCGACCGGCATAAATGCCGTGCCGGTCGGTGGCTCTACTTTGTAAGCAGAACCCACCGTCGTCATTAGATAAGCGCGGTCCCGGCCATAGGACGGGACGCGCTATATTATGATAGCTTTCGTTGAAAAGTTAGGAGAAACAGGAGAAGTGAAAAAATTGGAGGAAAAATGACTGATAAAGAAGAATTGGTTATAGAGAAAACATCGTTAGAAAAATACTTCGATGCTTTTGAATCGAGCAATGGCTCAGGTCTTACGGCGATAATTGGAGCAGCAACTTATACTTTATTCACAACTTTGGGCAGCGGCAGTTACTTAAACCTTATCCCCCGGTGGCCAACCTTTGATATTTCATATATTCTGGGCACTAATCATGCTTACAATATATCATTTCTGCACTCCCTAGCAACGGCAATGATTTATCTAGCGTGCATCTTTTTCGCCTTATTTTTGCGACGTCTTTATCTTTGTATGGATCTTATCTTTTTCAGATCGAGAAAAAAGATAGACGAATAGAATTGCCTTTCCTTCTTGGGATTCGTAATGATATTAGATATGCCGGGGCATTGTTTATCATTATTACTGTTATTATTATCCCCGTTGTCACTTTGTTTTTCAATGTTAGCGTGACAGCCGCCATATCAGCAGTCATTTATGTATTAGGGGTTTTACTAATTGCGTTTACCATATTTCATATACTATACAGAATTTTGGACCTAGGGTGGGCTAGGTTTACTGTACTTGGCGTAATTCTTATCAGCACATTCTTTATTTGGATGGAGGTTTATCGCAGCGCTCAGAAAGATGCTTACGTATCTGACACTCGATATTGCCAGTGGATGAGAACTTACAATCCTCATGATCTTTATTCAGCTATTAATAAACGCACATGCGAATAGGATGCGCAGTTAATTAGGGGGCTGTTTCTTGCGGTATCACGCAAAAATTATGGAAAATCCTGTCTAAATTTGCTGTAAAAAGGTACAATACACGCCGTCGCAACACCCTCTTACCTTTGGCCGGAACCGGCCTCTTGCGCGGATAGCGCAAGGTCCGGTTGCGGGGGCGCCGCAGGTGCCTCCGCGACCGGACACCATACCCGCGTCGAATAGGGGCCGATCCCGGCCCCTATGGCGCTGCTCAGGTGCGGCGCACCCTGACAATCTTTGTATGCACTCGGGCGGTGCTGAACGTGTCGGGCGGTAAGGTTTCCAGATGCTCGGCCTCGGGATGCTCAAACGTGACCGGCACCAGTGCCACCAGCGTTGCGGCCTCGACGTGCCCGCCTCGGCCAAGCAGCGTCAACGCTGCTGCAACGTGCTTTCTCACATCGCGAAAAGGCGGGTTCATTAGGATGCGCGGAAACTCGACACGGCCTTTCACCTCGTCGGCGTATTCTAGAAAACAACGGTTGATAGTCGGGCCGATGCCGCGAAGCGATGCGGCAAGTTTGTGATGCCGCTCGATCATCGTTAGTTCGCGCGGGCTATGGCCGGAGGCGATCAGCGCGCGCGCGAGCTGGCCGGTCCCCCCGCTTGGCTCCAGCGTAAGATAGTCTCCAACAGCGCCAAGATAGCCCACCATGCGCCGCGCCACGTCCTCGGGCGTGACGTGGCATTCCGTGGCGCGGTCAACTGCGATGACTTCGGGCGCTTCGGCCATTGCCAGGGCGGGCGGGTCCCGCCGTGCCCTGACCGGAATGGTAAGGGGCTTGGCGGGTCGGGTGTAGATCGCGGGGCGCTTCACTCTGCGGCCTCCATGTCCTGAACGCTGGCCGGTGCGTCGTGCTGCTTCTGGTCCGTGATAAAGATTGCAGCCCATCCGGCCATATAGCGGGGGCCTTCGTGCTTCGGGTTCGGGGCGATCCTCACGCGGAAATTGCCGCAGGTCGAAAGGCGGGTGCCGCGCTGCTCGGTGTGGATCTTGGCATAATCTGCCTTGGTCATTTCCACTTGCGGCAGGTTCTCGGCTTCCCTGCGCCACGGGTTCACGACAGAAACTGTGCCGCTCCCGGCTTTGAAATTCAGGATCGGCGGCTTGGCGGGCTTGCTGGCCGGGGGCAGGTAGCCGCAGGATTGCATCAGGTCGCGCCACTCGTCGGCGGAAAGTTCGACGCTGCACCCTTGGGCGATATGGGCGGGCAGGGGGGCGGCACATTCCACGGTGAATAGGTCGGCATCGACCTTCGCGCCCTTTGGCTTGTCCGCGCCATGCTCTCGGACGAACATCTGCAACAGGGTCGGGCTAATCTCCCCTTGATAGCGCGGCACGTCGCCTAGCATGTCCCGCTCATAAGCAAGCCGGTTCAAGGTATGCGAAATCCAACGGCCCAGGTTGTCGCTCTCGATGGTGGCGCGCGCTCCAGCCATTGCCTTTTCTCGGGCCTCCTGCGGGGTTATCTCGCCACTCTCAACGGCGGAATAAAGATTGTAGGAATGCAGATCGCCGCGACCCAAGCCAAGGCGGATCAGGTTGTCGGTCGTCAGCTTGCCCCACACTTCAAGCGCCTTGTGCGCAGTGTTCAATTTGCGCTGTAGGTCGCGCAGTTCGGCTAGAAGCGTCTTGATGCGGCCCGCGCGCACTTTCGGATCGTTCTTGCGGTTGGCGTGACGCTCGACGCCTTCGGCGCGATACTGCCAGTATCCGATGGCTTTGTGCGCCTTCACAGCCTTGTCCATTGCGTTGTGCATCCGCTCCTGCGTCTTGCGGGCCTTCCGCTCGGAATGATGGCCGACAAGGATAGGCTGCCCAAACTCGAACGCGCGCGACAGCTCGTCAGCCGCGCGGGAATACGCGCTGGCCTGCGTGGCCCGTTTGTCCGCGATGGCGTCCAGTCGATCGGCCTTCATCTGTGCCCGTTCCGCCAGGGTCATTTCCTCCGGCTCAATCTCGCCAGCCAGCTCCAGAGCCAAGTCCTCACGGGCGCAAGACCATGCGGGGGCAACGAAAAGCTCCTGTTTGGGTGCCCATTTGAAGCCTGCGGCCTTCACGCGCTGATAGGTTTCGGCATCAAGACGGGTGGACGGATATAGGCGGATTTTGTTGTCTTCGGGCGAGTAGGTCGCGGAAATGGTGGTCATGTCGTTTCCTTTTCGTGGCGATGGCGTTGGGGCTTGGTGCCTCCTTCCGCCGATGGGCTGCGCCTCGTCGGTCTGGTCTGACGAATACGCATGTATTCGGCGGAACAGAGTGAGGAGGGCGAAGCCCGACAAACGGGCCTGGGCGGTTCTGTCAAAGGATCGGAGCCGGGGGGTGGTGCGGCCCGCAGCCGAAGGCGAGGACACGGCCCCCGGTGGAGACGACGCCGCAGGCGGCGCTTGTCTTTTGACAGGGCCGATCAGGTCTGTTGGCGGATATGGAATGAAAAATCGTCGGGATGGGGGTGAGCGCGGGCCTTGGCCCGCGTCGATCCCCTGGCCCGTCCGCAGGATCAAACACAAGTCCGGCGACCAGCCGGGCTTTCTTAATCCTCTATCTTAGGCCGGAGCTATCCAGCCTGCCGCGCTTCGCGGCGGGCCTTGCAGGGTGGCGAGCTGGACGCGAATAACCCATGACAGCAAAGTGCATTCTACAGATGGGGGTTGCCGACAATGAAGGTAAGGATGCTGAACAGCCTGCACATGGAGTACCGGCACAGGTTTGCTGTTGAATTTCAGCAGTTGTTAGAGCAACAGACTTTCGCCGAAACTATATTCAGAAATTACGACATACTTTTCAACAAAAAGGACGCGCCCTTTCATCATACATTGCGACATTGCTTTGGGTGTTCTTTTGAAGGAATGGCGCTTGGCTTGTCCCGCGTATGGGATCAGTCCCGTAATAATAATACAATCTCAATTCCGAACCTTGTTACCATCTTCGAAAGATATGATTATCTTGGTTGTAAGGGTCTACAACCAGGACAGCATGATCGAGAAAATTACGACATTCTTTATGCTGACCCAATTCGACCGCGACTTAGGGTAGTTCGGACTGAGTTCTTAGCTCATAGCATTATGCTGGGCACAAGCAGAGACCGAGACAATAGTGATATTAAGGGACAGCAATTTGGCATCATGAACGGCGACGCCATTAACTACTGCCGCAAGACCCTTGACCTCATGTTTTCGTTGAACGAACAACTTACTTTTTCAAAATGCCAAGCAAAAAGAACCATGGACGAAATGGCGGATGAATGGAACATACGCCACCTTGCATTTCTAAAGCACTTTACGCCTCACGTGCAGTAGCTGCTAGCGTATCAGCATAACTAAAGCTCAGGTTCGGCCTTGCGCGAGCGATCGTGACCCGAAGGGCCGAGACTATGCCGCTGGCCTGACTATTGCGCCCCTGCACGGGCAGGCTCGGAACGAGACAAGCGGGCAGGACCAGGCGCAAAGGAAGGGCAGGGGCATAGGCTCGGGGCGCAGGTCGGCACTTGCCGGCCAAGCCTAGAGTGCGGTCCTTTGGGGCGGGTGGTCTAGGGCGAGAAGCCCTAGACCACCCGCCCCAAGGGACGCCGCGCAAAAAATTTGTTCTGTTCGTAAATGGAGATTAGCGCAAATGATCCATTGCCGGTGACATGCGCGCAATTCCAACGGTCTCATAGGTGCCCGTTTTCGGGTTCAGCACAAACAAGCCATTGCCGCGCAACTCCACCGTCAGCACGCCGTCAGGGCTGGAGAGCTTATCGAAACATGCCAGCATCTTTTCCACCATATCGCGTGTCACTTCCGCTTTGGCGTCCTGTCCCATCTCGCGTGTCGAAAGCATAAAAATACCTTTCTTAATAACTACGCTGGAAGACATATTTGATTTGGCGGCTTGTACCACAAGGTAGACCAAAAGGACTGTTCAAAAGAACAGTGCCACGTTTTTTCTTGACACGCGCGTCAACTTTCCGCTGCGCCTTTACGCGCAGCTCCGCCCGAAGGGCCGGGCCTGGCGGGGGGGTCGGCGCAGACGGCCGCCCCGCCAGGTCATCACTCCCCGCCAAAAAGAAGCCCCGCTAAATGCGGGGCTAGTTGAACCTTCGCCGCGGAAGGATGGGCAGGGCTGCGGTCTACTGAACAGGATCGGCGGCGGGAAACTCGGTGGCTGCCGGGGCTGGCCGCAAGCGGACACTCTGATGTGTCCATGCTGCGCTGTGCAGTTTTTGCTGCGCATCTTTGAAAGGCAGGGGATCGGCATGCAGATCAACCCATGCAGTGCCGTTCCAGTGGGTTGCGATATACAGCGACATTGAAATCTCTCTAGTCTGAAAATGCTTAGGATGGGGCGGCTAAAGCCGCCCCTCCGGTTCGGTATGAATCAGAAGCAGTCCGGGGTCCAAGCCTCGATGCGGGCTTTCTTTTCCGCGTCGATCTTCCATGCCTTCTGATACTCGGCATCGCTGAACAGACGCTCCATGCACTGCGCTTTCTCGGCCTTCTTCTGCGCCTTGTGCGCCTTGAAGCCGTTCCCCTGCGGATCGCAGCCGGTCAGTTCCAGATGCAGCGCGTCCAGATAGTCGGCGCTGACGCGGCTGAAAAAGTTCTCAGCGGTGGGCGTCCAGACCTTGCGGATACCGGCCCCGGCATCGGCCTCGATCAGTCCGAAAAACTCCGCGCTTCCTGCGCCGTAGGGCAGGGTCCGCGCCACGCTCTCGACCAGCGCCGCGTTGCGGGCTTTTTTGCCAGCGGCGACGAACGCGCGAAAGGCGGTCGCCAGATCTTCAATCCGTAGTTCCGGGCGGCTCCATGCCTCATGTCCCGCAGGGGCATGGGTCAGCCGTTCGGAAAACTCCAACCCCTCGGGCTTGCTCGGGCAGTTGTTGGGTCGTCCCGGCGACAGGTCGAAAACATGGGTGCTGACACCCGATGCCAGCGACATGCCGAAGGCCAGCAGGTCAAAGATCATTTCCGGCTTGTCCAGAAGCGCGGTCTGTATCGCGGCCAGCCGCACGGCCTTCATGTCCTCGACCAGCGCGCCGGAATAGGGTGACTTGGGGGCATCCTCGACGCTGGCCGCGCCGTGGCGCGTTGCGGCATGTCCGGTCAGAACCTCTGCCTCGATTGCCTCGGCGCGATCCTCGGGCCGAACCCATGCAGCCGTTTCGCCCAGGGTGCCATCATTCCGGACGTAGATGAACACCCCGGCAACGGCGCGCTGCGCGTCGGTAAAGCCGCCTTCCACGATGTTTGTCAGGTCGGCAAATTCCGCTTGGCCCGCCTCGTCTAGAACGTCGCCCTCGGCCAGCTCCGCCAGTTCGTCGTAACGCTCGCTCTGTTCTTCGCTCAGGACGCCCGGAACAGGATAGATGCGGTCCAGCTTCTCGGCAGTCCCATAGGGGACATAGCTGTCGGGCATTGCTTCGACCCATTTCCAGACTTCTCCGATCTTTGCCGCTGCCTCGTCCATCTTCTCGGTGAAAAGGCGGGCCAGCAGATCGCCATCGTGAAGCGCGGTCGTGTCGCTGAACAGATCGCGGTTCATCCGCCCGCCCGCAGCGGTGTAGGCGTCCAGCCCGACAAACAGGGCGCGGCGGTCGGTGCCGCTGATCGCTTCCGGCTGCAAAGCCTGTTTAATGCGGTACTCGGATACGTCGCGGCCTGTTACCTCGGCCAGAACCTGCAAGGTCAGGGCCTCGTCCTGGGACACGGTAAAGGCTTTCGCCATGCCAAGGCTGATTTGCCCCGCCTTCAAGGCGTCCAGAACAGCAGCGGGCAGCGCCGCCAGCGCAAGGCGGCGGTAAACATGCGCCTCGGTCTTGCCGAAGCTGCGGGCGATGGTGGACACATCTGCGCCTGCATCCTTCATCCGGCCATAGGCCCGGATTTCATCGGCGGGTGCCAAGTCCTCGCGGGCGGCGTTCTCGGCGCTGGCCCATGCCCGCGCGGTGGCCTCGTCGGGGGCGATGCGGACGGGAACGGAGGCCAGTTCCGGGTGGCGCTTCGTCACGGTCGGGTCACGCTCGATTGCGCGGGCGATAGCGCGAAGCCTGCGGCCCCCGGCGACGATGCCGACGCGGCCATCCGCATCGACGGTGCCGGACAGGTTCTGGATCAGGCCGATCATGGCAAGGCTGTCGGCCAGCAGGTCGATCCCCTCCGGGTCCGCATCCTGACGCGGGTTCATGTCGGAGACATAGAGTTGGGCCAGCGGAAAATACTGGATCGGGGCGGCGGCGATGGTTTCGCTTTTCATAATCTGGTTTCCTTTTCGTGGCGATGGCGTGGGGGCTTGGTGCCTCCTTCCGCCGATGGGCTGCGCCTCGTCGGTCTGGTCTGACGAATACGCATGTATTCGGCGGAACAGAGTGAGGAGGGCGAAGCCCGACAAACGGGCCTGGGCGGTTCTGTCAAAGGATCGGAGCCGGGGGGTGGTGCGGCCCGCAGCCGAAGGCGAGGACACGGCCCCCGGTGGAGACGACGCCGCAGGCGGCGCTTGTCTTTTGACAGGGCCGATCAGGTCTGTTGGCGGATATGGAATGAAAAATCGTCGGGGCGGGGGTGAGCGCGGGCCTTGGCCCGCGTCGATCCCCCGGCCCGTCCGCAGGATCAAACACAAGCCCGGCGACCAGCCGGGCTTTCTCAATCCTCTATCTTTGGCCGGAGCTATCCAGCCTGCCGCGCTTCGCGGCGGGCCTTGCAGGGTGGCGAGCTGGACGCGCCATCACAGAGCGAAGGGAAGCGAGCCGCCCTGTGGGAAGGTCCGGCCTTGCGCGAGCGATCGTGACCCGAAGGGCCGAGACTATGCCGCTGGCCTGACTATTGCGCCCCTGCACGGGCAGGCTCGGAACGAGACAAGCGGGCAGGACCAGGCGCAAAGGAAGGGCAGGGGCATAGGCTCGGGGCGCAGGCCGGCCCTTGCCGGCCAAGCCTAGAGCGCGGTCCCGGCCATAGGACGGGATGCGTCCCCCCGCTTCTGTTTTATTACATACTGGCCCATTTTCCTCCCCCGGCAGGGTCCTTTCGGGATGTATCATCGTCGCAGACAACTATGTGAAGGGTTAACACTTTTGGAACACTGGTCACCGGCGGCAATGTTGGACGGAACAGGGTCTTCATCCATCTAACGGCCAGATACGCGATGCCAGCCACCAGAAGAACAGGCATTAACATGCCTGCCACCTCTGCACCCTCCAGCAATCCGTATACAAACCTATCTGCTACATCGGCAGGACGTATTGGCTCCCCAACAACCACGACTGCCTCTGTCTCAACAATTGGGGCGACGTACGTGCCTTCAGGTGTCGCCTCAGTGGCACTGAACAATGATCCGATTTGAAAGCTCCCTGATGCCGGTGTTAAGCCGTAACCTCTGCCATCGGCTCGGCCTCGATCTGGACGCCGAGTTCGCGTGCCAAAGCCTCCAGGCTGTCTATAGTCCCATCATAGGCCGTTTTGGATTTTGGAAAGTCGGCCCGCATTTTCCGGTAAAAAGCAATCTGCGACGGCAGTTCTTCGATAGGGTAAATGCCCGACCACTTGCCGCCGGACATGGTGAATGTGGATTCAGTGTGTGTGATTTTCATGGGCATGTTTTGCCCGATGCCCACGTCAGGAGGCAAGCTTAGATGCTCATGGAAAAGGCCGGAATGTGGGCACGCAACCTCCCGCCCGGTTGCCCACAGTCTGACACTCGATCCCTGTGGTCTCGCTTACAGCCTGCTCCGGCCCTCTGCGTCCACTCCCAAGGTCGTTCCCTTGCGGGCTGGACAATCGGGCTCTGTCCAGATCCTCACGCCTTGTAGAAAAGGCACAAGGCGCGGCCTCGCCGCGTCTTTCTGTTTTGGCCGGAACCGGCCTCTCGCGCGGATAGCGCCCGGCCAGGCGGGGCGGGGTCGCATGACCCTGGCCCGCCTGGTCAAATGAGCTACGGCACGGCCCCGCCCGCGGTGAGTTTTGGCTCAATGGTTCCAGAAGTCACAAGAATACTTGCGACCCTGAATGGTGATGCGGTTCTCCGGGTCAATTGGAATCAAGTCGCGCGTCTGAGGCTGGCCGTTGGCATCTATGACATAAACGCTGCAGGTCAGGTTATCGTTGGAAAACCATGGCACCTGAAAACACCAGTTGCCTCGTCCACTCTCTCGGCTTTGAAAGTAGCCGTTCCAGTTGCGACACTGCCAGTTTCCGGCCCACCACGTCGTGCCGTGTTCGCTTTTGTTGATCGTATCGGGGAAAAGATCGTCCATCATTGCACCGTCGTCCCATTGGAAAGGTGGCAGGGCCTTGCGGCCCTGCCTGCGGCAATCATCCGGCTTTGATTTCAGCCATCCGTTCGGTCAGCATCCAAAGGGCCCGGTTCAAGGAACGGTTCTGGTCGATCCCGGCCACCTCACGGGTGCTCCGGCGAACGGTGCGCCCATTGGCATCACGAACGCGGCCGGTCAGTCCGCCTTTGATCGTGTTTTCTTGCACCACGTTGAAAGCCGTCCAAAGATCCGTGGCACGATCGGCAGAACGGCGGGGGCGCAAAAGGGCGTCAGCCTGAATGGCCGCGGGCTTGGCTTCGTCGGCAGTAGGAAAGCGCAGCGTGTGGGCGGCTTCTGCCAGTGCCTCGCGCTCAATGTCCCGCAGGGCAATGGATTTCCAACGCGAAACTTGATCCACCACCACGGGGGCATCCTCTAGGACGCTGTAAGCGCCTTCGATAACTTCCCCGATGGCATTGCCGGAATGACGAACCCTCACCTCATTGAACGTCTCGCCAGTCATCAAGCCGTTTTCGCAAACGAACCGGAAAAACCCCGGCATCATGTGATAGGCACTTGTCCCGTCATTGGCATTGACCAGCACAATCTCAAAAGCATCGCCTTCGGTATTGGTCAAGGACCGGTGGCGCAGGCGCAGCATGTGCTTGGTGTACTCCGCTTTGCCTTCAATCCGGGTGCGTGCCTGAACGGCGCTGAACGGCTCAAACCCTTCGGTGCGCAAGCCGTCAAGAACGGTGATGGTAGGGACCGGCGCGAAGCGGGCGCTGCGGCTTTCGTGGGCGTTGGTCGCAAAAATCGACGGGACGGCTGCGCGAAGCTGCTCATCGCTAAGGGCTTCACCCCGGCCCGTGATGCGATTGCCCGCGCTCATGCCGCGCATAAAACGGGAAAAATTGTGTATGGTCATTGTCGTTTCCTTTTCGTGGCGATGGCGTTGGGGCTTGGTGCCTCCTTCCGCCGATGGGCTGCGCCTCGTCGGTCTGGTCTGACGAATACGCATGTATTCGGCGGAACAGAGTGAGGAGGGCGAAGCCCGACAAACGGGCCTGGGCGGTTCTGTCAAAGGATCGGAGCCGGGGGGTGGTGCGGCCCGCAGCCGAAGGCGAGGACACGGCCCCCGGTGGAGACGACGCCGCAGGCGGCGCTTGTCTTTTGACAGGGCCGATCAGGTCTGTTGGCGGATATGGAATGAAAAATCGTCGGGGCGGGGGTGAGCGCGGGCCTTGGTCCGCGTCGATCCCCCGGCCCGTCCGCAGGATCAAACACAAGCCCGGCGACCAGCCGGGCTTTCTCAAGTATGATCTGCCATAGGATAAAATATACTGGAGCTGAACTTGAGTACGAAGCTAAAAAAAGACCCTGTTGGCATAGATGATTTAGAAGAATACCTCGACGAAGCTTCAGATTTTTCGTTCGAGTTACGCATCCTTAAGATGCTTACCGAAATGGGTATTTCATGCGAGCATGGTGGGCAGTACAGAGATCCTGATACGAAAAAGTACCGGGAATTTGACCTACGGGTGGGTCTGACTCAAGGCGCCGCAACATTTGTAGCTGCTATCGAATGTAAGTCGATCGGTCTACACTTTCCACTTTTAGTATCATGTGTGCATCGCACGGCCTCTGAGGCTTTCCATCAGGTCTTTTTTCATACTAAAAATAAAGACCCTTATCAAAATACTCCATATTATATCCCAACAATGCAATTACCTTCAGCTATGCAAGGCATGCGAGTTGGGACTAGCGCTTTATATCCAAAGGGCGAACCAGTCGGAAAGAGCACCGCGCAGGTAGGGCGCTATGCCAATAAAGATGACCTACATGTAAACGACGCCGAGTTTTTTGATAAGTGGTCGCAGGCGCTTCAATCTCTTGATGATTTAGTAGATCGAATTTCAGACAACGAACTTGTCGACATAGTAGGTTCAAAGAAACCACATTGGGCAATGGCTTTGCCTATTGTAGTGATTCCTGATGGAACTCTCTGGACAGTTAACTATTCTGATAACGGTTCAAAGGAAGGCCCACCGGCGCAAGTTGATAGAGCTTCGATATTTATTGGTAGAGAATATAGAGGTATAATGCCAGGAGGCTCTTATACGGTTTCCCATTTGGAAGTAATGACAGAGAAAGGTCTTGCAGCATTCTTCCAAAATTACCTCATAAGAGAAAATGCCCTGCTCAACCTTGCTAGAGGACGTTAGCCAGAAGAGATGACGTTGCCCCCTGCGCCTAATCCAGTTTGAGGTAGACTCTGGCCCAACCAAGAGGACCAGAGATGAAGCGCAGCAGGTTCACCGAAGATCAGATCATCGGCATTTTGAAGGAACATGAGGCAGGAGTTTCCGTCGCCGATCTGTGCCGCAAGCACGGCGTCAGCGATGCGACGGTCTACAAGTGGAAGGCCAAGTATGGCGGCATGGACGTCAGCGAGGCCAAGCGCCTGAAGGGGCTTGAGGACGAGAACGCTCGCCTGAAACGGCTGCTGGCCGATGCGATGCTCGACACTGCGGCGCTGAAAGATCTCCTGGGAAAAAAGTGGTAGCGCCCGCCGCGAAGCGGCAAGCGGTCGCACATCTGGTGGCAGGCCACGGGATGAGCGAACGGCGGGCGTGTCGGGTGATCGGCTGTTGCCGGATGACCATGCGGTATGAGGCGATCCGGCAGGACGATCCGGTGCTGCGCGAGCGGCTCAAGGAACTGGCGCGGGTCCGTCGCCGCTTCGGCTATCGGCGGCTGCATGTGTTCCTGCGCCGCGAGGGGCATGAGGTGAACCACAAGCGTCTGTTCCGCATCTACCGTGAGGAACGGCTGCATGTCCGGCGCCGCGGCGGGCGCAAGCGGGCCATCGGCACACGAGCTCCGATGTCGCGGCCACTGATGCCGAACCAGCGCTGGTCACTGGACTTCGTCTCCGACCAGCTGACCGATGGCCGCCGCTTCCGCGTGTTGACTGTGGTCGATGACTGCACGCGGGAGTGCCTTGCCCTGATCGCCGACACATCGCTGTCCGGTGCGAGGGTCGCGCGGGAACTGGCAACGCTGTTCGATGTGCGCGGCAAGCCCGGAACCGTGGTCAGCGACAACGGGACCGAATTTACGTCGAACGCCATCTTGACCTTCGCTGACGATCGCAAGATCGAATGGCACTACATCGCGCCCGGCAAGCCGACCCAGAACGCCTTCATCGAGAGCTTCAATGGTCGGTTGCGCGACGAGCTTTTGAACGAGACGCTGTTCCCGTCCCTGAGCCATGCCCGCGCCACGCTCGCAGCCTGGCGCATGGACTACAACATCGAACGCCCGCATTCACGCCTTGGCTGGCAGACGCCAGCCGAGTTCGCCCAAACCTTCACCCCGCAACGGGGCCTGACGCTGCGCAACCCGCAAAGCTCCGCGCCAGCCCCCGTTGCCCAACCCGTCCAAAACGGCAAAACTCAAACTCGGAGTCTCGCTCACGCTGGATAAAAGTCGGGGGCAACGTCAGAGAGGAAGGTCCGGCCTTGCGCGAGCGATCGTGACCCGAAGGGCCGAGACTATGCCGCTGGCCTGACTATTGCGCCCCTGCACGGGCAGGCTCGGAACGAGACAAGCGGGCAGGACCAAGCGCAAAAGAAGGGCAGGGGCATAGGCTTGGGGCGCAGGTCGGCTCTTGCCGGCCGGAGCCTAGAGTGCGGTCCCTCGGGGCGGGCGGTCCAGGGCGACAAGCCCTAGACCGACCAACGCGAGGGACGCCGCTATTATATAGTCTTTGAATAGTAAGAGGTCGGTATTTATTCTATATTTGAACGAGATTAATTTTTGAAAAATTCTTTGTTAGCCGGGTGATTGCTAGCAATAGACGCTAATACTTCTGCAACAGAAACTGCTGCATCTGGCCAGCATTTAACGAAAATTTCGTGTTGCAAAACACTCCCATCTTCAAGTTTGCATTTCCGTCTCCAAATATTTACCTTTTCAATGGCACGAAGCATTTGAATGTATTCTATACCTTGCTCATCTGAAACAGGATTGTATAGCGTCACACTCATTTGAATCGGCATATCTTCGGGGGCGTTATTAATACCGGTTATTTTTTCACTATTCATCGTTTTATCCTTGGTTGGTTTTGTATTTCTAGTCTCTAAGGCGTTCATCAAAAACGATGATGATGCTATGCTAAACACAAGGATGATCGATCTAACAGAAAATATTGGTCTACACTGATAGAATAGGCAGCTCGCTGATCCTTGTCGTGTAACGCGGTGACCGATGGTCAGCCTTTGTCGCCCAAGATTGGCTGACTCCCTCACGCGCCAGCACCATCGTCTTCTTGCCGAAACGGTCATTGATTGCATCAAGCGCATCCGTTAGGCGCGCGTCGCGTGGCCTCTCCGGTGGAAATAGCATGGCGGGCTGGTCGGCCTCGGCCAGCAGGTCATCGAGAATGATCCCGGCTTTGGTGTAGCCATAGCCGTTTCCGGATGGATCGCCCTTCCAGCCCCGACGCGCAGCGGCCACGGCGGCATCCACCAGGTCAAACGTATGGTTCGACATGGGCCGCAGGCGAATACTACGCGAAAACGAATGGCGCGGCCTGTCGGGCTTGTGCGGGTTGGTGTGGTAGAACACCGTCATCGTGCCTGCCACTAAACCATGCTGCCGCAGCTTCTCGGCCGCCCGCGTGGCGTGGGCACTGATGGCCTGGGCCAGTGTGTCGAAACTGGTCATGGGCGTGCCCGCAGAGCGGGTGACGGCCATACCTTTGCGCTGTGGGGGCACGTCCTCAAAATCGACACAGGACACCCCGCGCAGCTCGGCCACCAGGCGTTCGAGAACAACCGTGCCGATCTTGCGGCCAAGTGCCAAAGGCAGGTCGCGCAGCTCGGCGGCAGAGTTGATCCCCTGAGCCTTCAGCTTGGCC
Organism: Paracoccus sp. T5; assembly: GCF_048538155.2. Classification (GTDB taxonomy): domain Bacteria; phylum Pseudomonadota; class Alphaproteobacteria; order Rhodobacterales; family Rhodobacteraceae; genus Paracoccus. The sequence continues at coordinate 28,318 of NZ_JBLWIC020000004.1, read as the reverse complement.
TCGGTCGCAGACCCGACGCCCCAGATTTCTCCGATAGGAATGCGGTGCATCACATAGTCCCGCACGTCCTGGTCCATGAGATTGCAGACCCCGGAAAAGAGCGGGTTCTTCTTGGCGGCATAGTTCGCCAGCTTGGCAAGCGTTTTGGTGGGGGCAATGCCAACACAAGTAGGGATGCCGGTTTCGGTCCTGACTGCATCCCGCATCCGGGCGGCATGGGCCTCCATGCGATCCCCAAAGCCAGACAGGTCAACGAACGTCTCGTCTATCGAATAGACGTCCAGGCGGGGAGAATAGCTGTGCAGGACCTCGACCACTCTGCGACTAAGGCAACCGTAGAGCGTATAGTTGGATGACAGAGCCTTGACCCCATGCCGCTTCATCAGGTCTCGGATCTTAAAAACCGGATCGCCCATCTTGATCCCAAGGGCCTTGGCTTCATCGCTGCGGGCGACGGCGCAGCCGTCATTGTTCGACAGGACAATGACGGGAATGCCGCGCAACGACACATCAAACAGACGTTCACAGCTGACATAGAAGTTGTTGCAGTCGATCAGCGCAATGGGTCGGTCGGATTGCTCCACCGTGCCTGTCCTTATTCTATGGGCAGGCGGCGCACGACGCCGGCGACGACCCCCCATATCTCGGTCGTCTCCGTGACGGGGATTGTGGCATAGCCATCCGCGCGGGCGCGCGGATCGAGAAACCAGACACCATCGCGCTTGGCGAGCTTCTTGACAGTAATGGCGCCATCCACCACCGCGACGACGATGCGGCCATGGCGGCGCTTGCCAGCGCGATCCACGGCGATCAGGTCGCCGTCCAGGATGCCCTCGGCCTCCAGACTATCGCCGGACACGCGCCACCAGAAGGTCGCATGCTCATGGCGCACCACCCACTTGATCGGGTCGATGGTATCCTCAAGATCATCTGCGGCGGGTGACGGAAAACCGGCCGGAACAGGCATGGATGCCAAAGGCACATGCCGGTCGATGAGTGTAATCTTGATAGGGCTGAGGTGCAGGGTCATGGCTATAAGAACAATACGGGAACACTAGCCATAACCCGCCCCCCCCCCTGCGGCGTCAAGGACGGATGAGAAAAGTTAGCTCCTAAGCCTGACTGCGGTTCTCATTCCGAACGTTCAGACGCCCTGAGTGGACTTGATGACAAGCCCGATGGATTCTCCGGCATAGTTCGCACCCATCATGAAGCCAGCAGCCCAGGTCCTGATGCGGTTGTGGGCCTCGATAGGGCTGTGGCTTTCATCCTCGGACAGCAGAAGTTCATAGACTGGAACGGGGTTTTCCCCCTCCCTCGTGCTGCACAGGCTGAGCCTGATAACAGAGTCCGCCTCTGTCTCCTGTCCGCGATCTTGCAGTTCTGCAGCGGTCAGATGCTCTAGAACCAGAAAGCCTTTTGTGCCTGGCGGGGGCAGGAGATCGAAAAGCAGCTTTAGGTTCTCTTTCATCATCAGTTCCGTCACGACAGGTTGCGGCCTAGCCAGCACAATTATGAGCGGCGGATGAGGTAAGGTATTCCTGACCTAAATGTAAAGCTATCGGCAAAAACAACCATAAATTTATCACTGGCTATAACGGATACAGCTACAAGTATGTCAAAAAATAGCATACTATGGCCGTATGTCTTGGAAAGATCACCTGACGCCGATTGAGCGGAATGAGCTTCTTGAAGCCGAACATCGCAAGATGGAGGTTATAGAAGCCTACAATGCGATCTGGCGCAGGTTGAAAACCCGGTGCGATGCTCGGAAAAGGCGGCACGGAAGCAAGAGCGAGGACGATGACAATGACGCATGTTCATCATCATGATACACAAACGGTCGCGTCTCGCTTTTGCGGGCACTGCGGTACAGAGGTCAGTGGAGGCTACACGGTCTGTGCAGCGTGCGGCGCAAACTACCGTCGCAAGGGGCGTGGCCTTTATATTGGCATCCTCTTGGGCGTGCTTGGCGTCCAGGCGCTCGTTACCGGTGAATGGGAAGGTGCCGTTGTCCTGCTTGGCGTAGGATTTTTGTTGATCCGTCACGCCCGCCAGCGTGCTTGGTATCGCAGAAACGCCTAACGATGTTCTCCCTTTGCATGGTTCTGAATCAGCCTGATCCACATATTCACGGCTGAATAACTCGCCTACTACGCTCTCATGGCATGAAACGGCCTTGTAAGGCTGCTCGGCTGCTACACACTTATTTCTCCAGCCATGCAACACCCCACCAGGAACTCCGGTCGAGGCATTATCTGTAACGGTCATGCTTCTACTGCGCATATCTTGGGGATGGGTGCTGCTCTAAGCACGCGGCTTGATATGACACGGGCTGTCGGTACTAGCTCGTAGCATAAGAATAAGAGGTAGCTAGGGATTCAGTCCGCTTAGCGGACTCGCGTAAATCAATGGATTTTCCCAGCTGTGCGAGAGCTTTTCCAAGAGGCGAGTCACCACACTGGAAGGTGGCGTAGCTACTAAGATCCAATGTTGCTTTGAACTCTGCCTCCATGGCGCTGCGATCAGCTTGCTCGCGTCCCTCATCCTCGGGCAAAGCTGGACGGCTTGCCCAACGTCCCAAAAGCGCCAGGGCGCGTTTAGGTGCCAACATGCGATAGGCATTGCTGACCTGCTTGACCTGCGGTCCACGACCTTCATTTGGGGTCGGCTCGAACCGGCGCAGCCAGTCCAGAAAGCCATGATCGCGCAACGCCTTCATGGCGCGAACAACCGCGTCACGCGACCGCTTCAGCTTACTGGTGATCCAGTCAAGTGACGGGTCCAGTCGGCCTGTCTTGAAGCTCACAAGGTTGGCGAAAAGGGTCAGAAGCTCTAGTGCCACGCCACCCAAGGGGCCATTGCGCCGACCGGGTTTCTTGCCTTCCAGCTCATAGCGTTGCGCAGCACGGAGGATTCTCTGAACCTCCTGACGCGACGTGCCATGCCAGAAAGACGCTTCGCACGATCCTACCCGCCGTGAGTTGCGACGGATTGGGGTGCGGCCTGCTTCACGGTCAGCGGCACACGCGCCTGAAATCACGCCCCCAAGGCGTTTGAAAAAAGTGCCGCCTGTTGCGGCTGTAGTCGTAGACATATCCTGCTCCTCGAATTCAAGAAGCGCGGTGTCCGCAGGCAAGTCTCATCCGCTCGCACAGATGCGCTTTTGCTCTTGATTTTCGGGGACGGGGAGATAACTATAGCAGGTGAACAAGTGCTAATTCAGGTCGCCAAACCTGTGTTATCAACCTTAAGCCCCCTCGTGCGGACCCCCGCGCGGGGGGTTTTGCTTTTGGGCCGGTCTTTTATCTGATTCTGCTCGTACCTTTCCCGTTTGCGGGCATTTTGCCGATCACCTTACGCATGCAAGGGGTTAGCGGCAATTCTTTGTGTAGCCGTCGGCGGCTCTCTACACGCATCAGTATCTGACCCACTCAGTGGTATACGCACCGGTATGGTCCTGCATCCGCAAGAGGATGGCCCGGAAGTTACCAAATTCTGAGCTAAAGGCGTTGCCTGTATGCGTGGTTACCGCAGCACTGACCCAGCTCGGGACATTGCTTTGTGCCTGCCGGACAAAGTCACCCTCGCTATTGTAGAAATTGCGGATCGCGGTTGTAGAGACTTCACGGCCACCACTGCCACTTTGGCTTCGCTTAGAAAGCTCCCAAACCTCAACGGCATCACGATACTGCCGTATTTCTGGGGTGAGACCGTCTGAGCCCAGATTAGGAACAGGTACTGACCCGCCGCCGCTCATCGGACAGTTCCAGAGCTGCAACGGCGGCTCAATCGGCCACGGCGTCACTCGTCGGATCACCTCGACCTGGGCGGCTGTGCATTCAGCGGACGGAGGAAACCCACCGGCCATGCATAAGAGGATCGCGCAGTCGATGGGGTAAGCATCCGCTATCGGCGCTGACGCCAGAGAGGCCGACGCGAAAGCTGCTGCAGCTAGGTATTTCAGTCGCATCACAGACCTCCGTTCGAGCGAGCTACCATAGGCAAACGACAGGTTACAACATAAATGAAATGTTTAATCATTCAACAATGTTTCCAGCTATCGCGCTTTTGTATCGTTCATGCCACCGGTTGCCCTGTTGGATTATGTCGGCCTGAGACTGCTGCAAACACAGCAAATAGGCATTCAGGTCGTTGAAATAACGGTCATACTCGTCCCTGACAGATAGACCGTAATGGGTGAGTGCCTGTGCGTCCTCGATGGGATCATTCGGCGTTACACACAGATGAAGCACCTGCTGCATTGAGGGTTCAAGGCCCGGCGCAGTCATCTGAGCAAGCGCAAGGATCGCCAATGATGCGATCATTTTGAGGCGTCCAATTTCAGTGCGATGGCTCGCATAAGGGTAGCACGGCTAACTCCAAGTGCCTTCGCTGCTTGAGCCTGTGTCATTTTCTTTGAGGCCAGCCAGTCTTGGGCCTGACGTATCTGTGCGGGGGTCAAAAGGCGTTTGCGCCCGAACTGGCTGCCTCGGCTTCGCGCGGCTTCAAGGCCAGCTTTTGTTCGCTCCGCAATCAGATCTCGCTCAAACTGAGCAATCATCGCAAAGACGTGGAAGATCATTCTGCCCTGCGGGGTCGTCGTGTCGATCAATTCGTTTAGTGATCGGAGGCTGATGTCTCGGTCAGCAAGATTATTGGCTATCGCGATCAGCTCTTTAACGCTGCGCGCGAGCCGATCTAGGCGCCAGACAACCAACGTATCGTTAGGAGAAAGCTTCGCCAAAAGGTTCTGCAGTTGCGGCCGGCCATTCTCATTTGCCCCGCTGCCCACCTCAGACACGATGTAGTCACACCCGGCCGCCTCAAGGGCATCGTTCTGTAGACGATGATCTTGGCCGCTCGTCGATACTCGGGAATAGCCAACTGTCGCCACGTGTGGCCTCATCAATGCTGCAGAAGTCACCCCATACTGGGCATGTCGCAAAACTCGCTTATTTGACGGATTTTGCAACACGTTTGGCGTTGCTGCATCAACGATGGTTTTTGAACACTCTGAGAAGGGGGCCGGAGGGAAGGGCATTCTTGGATCCGCGTTGCAGCTTTGGAACGGACGCTTGTGAATGCGTTTTCCGATCTAAGAAAGCAGTATGATCTTTTGGTCTGACAAAAGGTCAGAATCACGTTTATGCTTGACACTCGCAGGCTATCTTTGGGTTTAAAGATTGCGCTTCCCACCACAACAACATCTCTTGGGCAACGGGCTCACAGCTGTTAGACAGCATCACCGCGAAGAGCCTTCTCCGCCGTTCGTCCCTCCCGTAGCGAATGCAGGGCAGCAAGAGTGATCGGCTCTTAGCCGCCGGTCGGTTTAACCCATGCTGCGCAGAGCATTCCCAAAGCAGGCGTTCAACTGTTGTTGCAGAAAATTCCATTCGTCATATGGCGGAGCAATCCTTTCTGCGTCGTCGAGCCTTCTTGCGAGTGGGACTGGCGGCTTGATCATGAATTGACAAGTTATGGTCTCGACCTGATCTTCTGTCTTAAAGACACATAGACGACCGTAACATGAGACGATTGCTTGATTGACGCAACGAACGGGGGGCCACGTGAAGCTCATTCGCGCTCACGCAACAAACTACCGAAACATCATCGATTCCAACCCCGTCGAAATTGGTCAATCGACATGCCTTGTTGGCAAGAACGAGGCCGGCAAATCCGCGTTCCTGAAGGCGCTCGAAGGATTGCATTCCACAGATAAGTCCTACGTCGATGACGTTGCCCCCGACTTTTATCCAGCGTGAGCGAGACTCCGAGTTTGAGTTTTGCCGTTTTGGACGGGTTGGGCAACGGGGGCTGGCGCGGAGCTTTGCGGGTTGCGCAGCGTCAGGCCCCGTTGCGGGGTGAAGGTTTGGGCGAACTCGGCTGGCGTCTGCCAGCCAAGGCGTGAATGCGGGCGTTCGATGTTGTAGTCCATGCGCCAGGCTGCGAGCGTGGCGCGGGCATGGCTCAGGGACGGGAACAGCGTCTCGTTCAAAAGCTCGTCGCGCAACCGACCATTGAAGCTCTCGATGAAGGCGTTCTGGGTCGGCTTGCCGGGCGCGATGTAGTGCCATTCGATCTTGCGATCGTCAGCGAAGGTCAAGATGGCGTTCGACGTAAATTCGGTCCCGTTGTCGCTGACCACGGTTCCGGGCTTGCCGCGCACATCGAACAGCGTTGCCAGTTCCCGCGCGACCCTCGCACCGGACAGCGATGTGTCGGCGATCAGGGCAAGGCACTCCCGCGTGCAGTCATCGACCACAGTCAACACGCGGAAGCGGCGGCCATCGGTCAGCTGGTCGGAGACGAAGTCCAGTGACCAGCGCTGGTTCGGCATCAGTGGCCGCGACATCGGAGCTCGTGTGCCGATGGCCCGCTTGCGCCCGCCGCGGCGCCGGACATGCAGCCGTTCCTCACGGTAGATGCGGAACAGACGCTTGTGGTTCACCTCATGCCCCTCGCGGCGCAGGAACACATGCAGCCGCCGATAGCCGAAGCGGCGACGGACCCGCGCCAGTTCCTTGAGCCGCTCGCGCAGCACCGGATCGTCCTGCCGGATCGCCTCATACCGCATGGTCATCCGGCAACAGCCGATCACCCGACACGCCCGCCGTTCGCTCATCCCGTGGCCTGCCACCAGATGTGCGACCGCTTGCCGCTTCGCGGCGGGCGCTACCACTTTTTTCCCAGGAGATCTTTCAGCGCCGCAGTGTCGAGCATCGCATCGGCCAGCAGCCGTTTCAGGCGAGCGTTCTCGTCCTCAAGCCCCTTCAGGCGCTTGGCCTCGCTGACGTCCATGCCGCCATACTTGGCCTTCCACTTGTAGACCGTCGCATCGCTGACGCCGTGCTTGCGGCACAGATCGGCGACGGAAACTCCTGCCTCATGTTCCTTCAAAATGCCGATGATCTGATCTTCGGTGAACCTGCTGCGCTTCATCTCTGGTCCTCTTGGTTGGGCCAGAGTCTACCTCAAACTGGATTAGGCGCAGGGGGCAACGTCATCGAGTACGGCAAAATCACGAACTATCCTCGTCGCTCATTTGCAGATTACGTGGAGAACCACGTCGGGGGCGACGCTCTTGTCATGAGGACATTCTGGGAACTTGACGATTCCGATGTTGCGGCAATCACCGCCGACTTGGGTGCAAAGGCGTTAAGGCACCGAACTATTCAAGTCTGCAAGACCTACGAGCAGACCACAACGACTTGGACCGTGCCGATTGACGAGGCCTCCGTAGTTGCCCACCTAGTGGAAACGCACGGGCTGACGACAGGCGAACGAACGCAGCTGGCTGGATCAAACACCACATTGCGCGTAGCGGCGCTACTGGAAAAGGCCGATGCGCGATCTGATGGACAACAAGCCCTCTTGGATGCCATCAAGGGGTTCAGGAAGAGCGATGCTTCCTTGAGAGCCATTGACATCCTGAGCGCGAGGATGCCGCGTTTCATGTACTTCTCGCACTACGATCGCATGAGTGGCGAAGTGTCCATCAACAAGATTGCGCGGGATCGCAGCAACGGCATCGAGATGGCGAGCGGTGACCGCGTTTTTCTCGACTTCCTAGAGTACGCTGGCACGACGCTAGAGGACCTCAATGCAACTGACCAATTCGAGGAACTCAATGCAAAGTGCGAGGCTGCCGCCCTGCGCATCACTGACCAGATATTTGAATATTGGACCCAGAACGACGAGTTGAAGATCAAGGTCGTCCTCTCCGAGGGCAAGTCCGGCGATCCCGCCCCATTCAATAGCGGACCGGTAGCTCGGGCTCGCGTCGAGAACGGCCTACATGGAGTCACCGTACCGTTTTCCGAGCGCTCTGCTGGGTTCATCTGGTTTTTCTCCTTCCTGGTGAAGTTCGCGCAGATCAGGAAAAAGCACGGCAACGTCATTCTGCTCCTAGACGAACCTGGCCTCACGCTCCACGGTACCGCGCAGCTTGACCTGCTGCGTTACTTTGCCGAGCAGATCGCTCCGAAGCACCAGTTGATTTGGTCAACGCACTCACCGTTCATGGTACCGCCCGATGACCTCGCCTCAGTCAGGACGGTCGAGGATGTCGTGCAGACCGACGCCCGCGGCCGCAAGAAATCGATCGGAACGAAAATTAGATCGGATGTGCTCACCACCGACCCTCAGACCAACTTCCCCGTCTTCGGCGCAATGGGCTTCGAGATTACCCAGACACTCATCATTGGTAAGAATACGCTACTAGTAGAGGGACCAAGCGATGTCCTCTACCTACAGATCGCCTCTGCCGCCCTTAAATCCGCGGGCCGAACGCACCTTGCTGCAAGATGGGCGCTGTGCCCCTCGGGCGGGATCGACAAGGTGCTACCCTTCGTGAAGCTCTTCTACGGCAACAAGCTCAACGTCACAGTCCTCACTGACTTCGACCGTGGCCAGCGGCGCAAGCTCGATGACCTCTATCGATCAGCGCTGCTCGACCAAGAGCGGATTATTCTCGCGACTGAGATCGCGAACAAGGAGGAGGCCGACATCGAGGACTTCTTCGCTCCGCAGCTATTCGTGGACCTTGTGAACGCAACCTACGGCCTGAAGAACGAGCAGGCGTTGACGGTGGAGAAGCTGGACGCCGCCGACCCGAGCACGACGCGGATCGTAAAGAAGGCGGAAGCCTACTTCCGGCTGTTGCCAGCCGAGGTGCCGGAATTCAGCCACTACGACCCCGCACTGTATCTTCTCCAGCACCCAAAGCTGCTCGGCGGTTCCAGCAAGGCGGTCAAGGAGACGCTCGATCGCTTCGAAAAGGCGTTCCAAAGGATAGGGGCGTTCGCTGCATGATCTGCGCCAGAGGTGAACATCACGTTTTTCCTAGATATTCCGCTTACTCTCGTGACCTTCTCCCCCTGAGGCGTTCGCGCTTTGAAGTTAGACGGACATTACGTGCTTGATCTCGGGCCGCAGGGCTGCGTCGCGCCGGGCACGACCTGACAGTCGGGCCGGATCCGTCCACTTCGTCAGGTAATCGTAATAGGTGTATGGTAACCGACGGCTGAACTCCACGTTGCTTGGCTGACGCGCTGCTGCGAAGTCTTTTCCATCGACCGGTGGGAGTGCGTTTCGCAATGTGTGCCAAGAATTCGTTTCTCACTTCTCTGGGCGTCGAGATCTATGCGTCGGGGCATCGCCGATGGCCGAACGAGGTGAAGGCTCTGGTGGTCGCCGATACGCTTGAGCCGGGTGCCACAGTGAATGCTGTTGCAGATCGGTATGGTGTGCAGCCGAACCAATCTTGGAGGCCGTGGCCGCCGGTCATCCACAAGCAAGGATCGACGATCTGCTGCCCTGGAACTTCAAGCCGTCAAGCTGAAAGCAGGTGAGGCGCCCCTGCCGTTTACAGATCAACGGCGTTGAGCCCTTCGCCTATCTGAAGGCAACCCTCACGGCGATCGCCACCGGCCATCCGCAAAGCCGCCTCGATGACCTGCTACCGTGGAACTTCAAGCCGTCAAGCTAAGCCGACAGTGGGGGCCAGCGAACGCTTACGGTGTATGGGGTGAACGGCAGAACCTTACAGATCAGCCCGACCATTACTTCAACCAGCCATATCTCATTGGCTTGGCGCAGTTCGCCGGGGCATGCTGCGGCGCTGTAGCCGCCTGATCCTGATCTCCAGGGAGGAACGGGCGTGCGCTCCTGGCTATATGTCCGCTTTCTGACTTCAGTAGGGGTCCCTTCGCTCTTGCTGCGAAAGACCACTTACTTCCCTCGGGTGACTTTCGTAAATGTGAAAGGGAGGACGCTGCGGTTGCAGCTGGTGGGCGGAAGGTCCCGCAAAGCAGGCTTCTGCGATCAGGAATATCCAGCCTCTCGTTGATGTCGGATTGCAAGGATCGTTATCGCCTTTTCGCCGATCCGGTATCGGACAACATAGCCGCTATCGCCAAAGTCGATGAGCCATTCCCGAAACGCATCGGGGAGTTCTTCGACCATCCGGCCAAGGCGCGGATGCGCACCAAGAATGTTTACACCCTGTCTGATCGCGTCACTCGCTCGTTGCGCAGCATCCGCGCTCTTCGGCTGTAAAAATTCCCGCAGCCGTTGGAGATCCCGGATCGCCGCCGGGGCGAAGATCACTTGTGGCATTTAGGGGCGGGCAGTTCGTTTTCTGTTCCCCAGCTCGCCAGCCACTGATCGACCTCTTCGGCGGTCGCGTGCAGACCAGTTTCCTGAAACTCCGCCCACGCGTTAAGGGTGTCAAGGCGCAGCGCCTCGCGCTTTTCCTCACGTTCGACATACTGCGAAATGGCTTCGCGCATGATCCAGTGAGAGGTGCGCTTGCGCGCCTCAGCAAGGTGCTGAACACGCCCTTTCATATCGTCGTCGAGCTTGATCGATGTTGCCGCCGCCATATGACCCTCACATGCAAAAGGTATTACCTTATGCTACTATATAGCGCTTAGTGTGTCTTTGTCTATTGCGCTGTATATTGCAACTTAACGATGCTGTCGCACAAGGAAGGCTTTTGGTTGCAGGGCACCTTAAAGAGCACTGCCAAGTGGCGCTTGGCAGCTAACCTTGCGCTGCAACATGTCTGCAACGATGCGGCGCTCGGAGAGGGTGGGATCCGATGCCTCGGGAAACTCTTGATTCGCGAGAGCCCAGAAAATTATGCCTTGTCACGTCTCACAGCAAAACCCATCGATACGGTATTATAACACCTCAATAAGAGATATATGTGTAACGTTAAACAGTTTTTGGTCATTGTCATCGCTTTGCTGCAATCCAAAGTTATCCACATATTCCGTGGACATTTCTGGGGATAGAAGAAGATGTTCCAATTTTTTAAGTCTGTTAGCTAACAAGTATATCATAATAGCCAAAATGGCATCGTGGCTTTCCTTAGCTACATAGCGCCGTTAAAAAGTAGCTGCTCGATGGATCAATGACCTTCCCTGCCCCATGTTCAAAAACGATCCAGACCGTGTGAAAACCCAAACAGGATTCCCAGCCTAATGTGGCCATGGTATCCTCGACCATGGCACATATTTCAGGCGATGATCGGTCCCAACTCCTGCTTTTACCGGACTCTGTGGACGACTATGTGGGGCCGGACAACGTGGTCCGGTTTATCGAAGCATTCGTTGACGGGCTTGATCTGAAGGCCGCTGGCTTCGAGCGGGTCCGTGCGAAAACGACCGGCCGCCCGGGATATGATCCGGCCGATCTCTTGAAGCTCTACATCTACGGATACCTGAACCGGGTGCGGTCTAGCCGCCGGTTGGAGGTCGAGACGCGACGCAACCTCGAAGTGATCTGGCTGCTCCGCCGTCTGACGCCCGACTTCAAGACAATCGCGGATTTTCGCCGCGACAACAGGACTGCGTTCCGCCAGGTGTTCCGCGAATTCGTGGTGCTGTGCCGAGAGCTCGACTTGTTTGGGTGCGAATTGATCGCGATTGACGGCACTCGGATCAAGGCGGTGAACAGCCGGGAGCGTAATTTTACCAAGGCCAAACTGGCAAAGGCTTTGGCCGAGAGCGATGAGCGCTTGGCGCGGTATCTCAAGCAGCTCGATGAGGCCGACAAGGACCATGAGGTTGCGCTGGAGAGCGGCACCGTGGAGAAGCTTCAGGAGAAGATCGCGGTGATCCGCGATCGGCGCGAACGCCTTGAAGGCCATGGCAAAGCCCTTGCGGACAGCGGCGAGGACCAGATCTCGCTGACCGATCCGGACGCACGTGCGATGCACTCCAGCAGCCGCGTTGGGGTTGGCTACAACATCCAGATCGCTGTGGATACCAAGCACAAACTGATTGCCGAGCAGCAGGTCCACAGCAAGGTCAGCGACCTTGGCCTGATGACCGAGACCGCCGAAGCCGCGCGTGACACACTTGGCGTCGACAAGATCGATGCGGTGGCTGACCGGGGCTACTTCAAGATCGAGGATATCGAGGCCTGCGAGGCGGCAGGCATCGTACCCTACGTTCCCAAACCGCAGCGTGGATCAGCTGTTGCCAAGGGGTTCTTCGGCAAGGAGCAGTTCTGCTATGACGCCGAAGCGGACACCTACATATGTCCGGGCGGCGCGGCATTAAGCCGTGTCAGCAGCCGCCCGGTTCGCGATGACATCCGCCTGTTCAACTATGCTAATACTGCTGCGTGCAAGACATGCGCACTCAAGGCGCGATGCACGGACGCAGCGTGCCGCAAGGTCACGCGATACGAGAACGAAGCAGTGCTGGACCGGATGGCAAAACGGCTTGCCGCGCGGCCCGGGGGGCTCGATGAGCGCCGTGAGAGCGTCGAGCACCCGTTCGGCTCCGTGAAGCAATGGATGGGCCAGGGCGCATTCCTGATGCGCAGGCTGGAAAACGTGCGCGCCGAGTTCAGCCTGACGGCCATCGCCTACAATTTGCGTCGAGCGATCAGCCTTGTCGGCATTCCGGCATTGATGGCAGCTGTACGGCCATAATCGGCGGGCGATCCAGCCCATAGCGGCCTGAAAATCGCCTTCAGAGCCCTCACAGGTCCACCAGACCCGCAATTGCGTTCAGGGTCAGGATTTCTAAACTAAAAACCACCGAACGCCCGATGCCCTTCAAATTCCACCGAGTTTTCACACGGTCTGGATCGTTTTTGAACACTGAGCAACTCCCCGGAAAGGGGAAAGTGACGAAAGCTACGATCTGACGTTTGCTGGTCTTCAAGGACGAGGAGATCAGAACAGCTGACTGTCGGCAAGGTGCCACATGGGCCGGTTTTGTCGTGTGGCGGAGCTGACCCGCGACTGTTTCTACCCTGCGCGTGCAGTCGGGCTGGCGCTTGAGGCCCGCGTCGTGGCAGGGCGCACCGGTGGCAGCGTAGATCTCCTGTTCGAAGGTAGCGTCACCAAGCGTCAAATGATCGCCAATAAAGGCTAAACCCTCAGCAGAGACTTCTGGCTGCGTTGCTCACGCGGCCAGTGCAAGGGCCCCTGCGTAAGACAGGGTCAGGCTAAGCCTTTTTATCCCGCCTCAGAAGATGTTTCACCAGCGCCATAATGGCCAGCGTAAGTACCACCACCACGAGCAGCATGAACAGCCCGCATGCCAGCATCATCGTTCCCATTCCTGGACCCTCCATCATTCCCATGCACTCACTAGCTGCAGTAAAAGGCGATGCCCCACTCGCGGAATGCCTTACGCTGACACAATCGGATTTTGCGTTTTTCTATTTAATGATACGAGTTATTTTCGGGACCGCATAACGAGGGTCCTCATGATAGTCGATGATGTTGGCAAAACGACCATCGGCATCAAACAAGAACACGCCTGCAGTGTGATCCATTGTATAATCACCCTCCTCTGCGGGCACCTTTCTGTATGTGGCCCGAAATCCCTCCGCAGCCGCCTCAATCTGGGGCAGGGGGCCCGTCAGCCCCGTTATGCGGGGATCGAAATTAGACAGGTAGTCGTCGAGCACTTCCGGTGTGTCACGTTCCGGATCCACTGAAATCAGAACCGTATTCATCTGGTCCGCTTGGGGCCCGAGGGCCTCAAGCCAGCCGGAGATGTCACTGAGCGTGGTGGGGCAAATATCCGGACACCAGGTGAAACCGAAGAACACCATTGTCGGGCGACCCAGCCAGTCCTGTGGCTCGACCGTTTTTCCATTCTGATCCATCAGCGTGAATGACATGCGATCGATCGAGAGGGGCAGAACGCCCGCAGCGTCCTGTGCCCGATCACGCGTTTGCCACCAGCCAACAGACAGCATGAACACCACCGCAGCCCCCGCCATGGCAACACCGCGCAGCAGGGTTGCCGATCTCATTCGTCGGGTGATGTGCAGGTCGGCTCGCTCGCGCCGATATTCTGGACGGTGACGGGAATGGTCACCTCACCGGCATCGCGAAACGTCAGTGTCACAGGGAATGTCTCGCCCTCTTCCAGAACTTGGGTCAAATCCATCAGCATGGCGTGATAGCCCCCTGGTTCCAGCGCGACCTGACCCCCTGCGGGGACCGGAACCTCCATCGCATGGGGCATCGAGGCGATCCCGTCGGTCATGACCGTCTGGTGCAGCATGGGCATATCTGCTGCAGGCGTGGTGATGGACATCAGTGCATCATCTGCCGTGCCGGAGTTTCGGATGGTCAGATAGACCACGCCGGGCCGCGCTGTGCCAATGGAGGCACGGGACCAGGCCTGAGAGACCTCCAACGGACCGGTTGTCACGGTTTCGCAGGCCAGGGCAGGGCCCGCGGCAGCGATCAGGGCGAGGGTGGTAAAGATGCGTTTCATGTGGGTCACAATCTGGCTTGAAGGTCGGCGACGATTTCGGATGCGGGCGTGCCGTAGGTGAACTGGCCAAGCCAGTCCCCCTCGGGGCTGATCAGGTAAAGACCAGGGCTGTGGGACATGGCATACCCATCAAGAGCCTCCAAATTGGCTTCACGCTCGTAATAGATGCGAAAACTCTCCGCCGCAGCGCGGGTTTGTGCCGCATCTCCGGCAAGGCCCAGGATTGAGGGATGAAACGCCTCGGTATACTCGGCAAGACCCATCTCCCGGTCGCGCTCGGGGTCGATCGAAATGAACAGCGGCTGCACCTCGCCTGCCTGATCACCCAGATCGTCCATGACCTGAGCCACCTCGGCCAAGGTGGTCGGGCAGATATCAGGGCAGTTCGTGAACCCGAAAAATACCAGAAGATGCTTGCCCTCGAAATCGGCCGGAGTGCGCAGGCGTCCTCCCGCGTCGGGTAGGCTGAAGGTTGGACGAAACGCCGCCTGAGCGATCGGTTCGGGGCTGCGGTCGACGAGCAGAAAGGCCGCGCCCATAGCCACCAGAGCCACGGCAACAGCCGCCCAGAGAAATTTTTGAAGTGTGGTCAGCCGCATGTTGCCTGCATTCGTAATCGTTTCCAGAGGCCTAAAGCCTCTAGCAACATGAGCTTCAAGTCGGAACGTTTGCCGTCACGCATTGGTGACACCGCGATCAGGCCAGCACCGTGGCCAACAGATTCACATTCAGCACGATGATGGTAACGGCAATCAGGGCGCACAGACCGGTCAGCCAACGCGGGGATACCATCGTTCCCATCTTGGCGCGGCTGGCGGTAAACATCACCAGCGGAACGATCGCAAAAGGCAGCTGGAAGGACAGCACGACCTGACTGAGGATCAGAAGCTGACCTGTGCCTTCACTGCCATACACCAGAATTACGGCAGTTGCGGGCAGAATGGCAAAGCCTCGGGTTATCAGGCGCCGCTGCCATGGTTTAAGGCGCAGCTTGATGAAGCCTTCCATGACGATCTGGCCAGCCATGGTTGCCGTTACGGTCGAATTCAGTCCTGAACACAGCAACGCCAGACCAAACAGCACGGGTGCAATTTCGGAACCAAGCAAAGGTGCCAGCAGCAGATGCGCCTTGTCGATTTCGGTCACCTCAGTTTCCCCGACAGTGTAGAACGCAGCGGCGGCCAAAATGAGGATCGCGCAATTGATCAGCAGCGCGAACATCAGTGCGATGGTCGAATCCCAGGTCGCAAGCCGCAGCGCCTCCCGTTTCGAGGGCAGATCGAGGCCATAGGCACGGGTCTGCACGATCCCGGAATGAAGATACAGGTTGTGGGGCATCACTGTCGCGCCGATGATGCCAAGCGCCAGATACAGCATGTCAGGATTGCCGATGATCTCCCGGCTTGGCGCAAAACCTGCGATCACCGCGCCCCATTCGGGATCGGCCTGCGCGATCAGGACCGCAAAACAGGCGGTGATCGTTGCCAGCATTGCGATGATGAACGCCTCGACCCATCGGAAGCCCTTGTTCTGAAGCCATAGGATCAGGAACACATCGGCGGCAGTGATAAAGATCCCGATCTCCAGCGGAATGCCGAACAGCAAGTTCAGACCGATCGCTGTGCCGATCACCTCGGCCAGATCTGTGGCGATGATGGCCAGTTCCGCGAAGATCCACAGCGGAAATGACAGCCATTTTGGATAAGCGTCATGGCAGGCCTGGGCCAAGTCGCGCCCCGACGCCACTGCCAGCCGCGCGCATAATGATTGCAGGAGGATCGCCATGACGTTGGACAAAAGCGCCACGAACAACAGCGTGTATCCGAAGGCCGCTCCACCCGCCAATGAGGTCGCCCAGTTGCCGGGGTCCATATAGCCGACAGCGACCAGATAACCGGGCCCGACAAAGGACAGAAAGCGCCGGAAACGCGTCGTGCCGCCGCCAACGGCGATCGTGCGGAACACTTCCGATAGGGACGGGGTGTCGCGCTCTTGGCGCCAGGCGGAACGGGACATTCGGCGCAACCTTCGTTATGAGGAAAAGTTAGCTGTGGCTAACAATCTACCCGTTGGCTTTACCCGTCAATCGATAAGTGCGACACTTGCGAGATGACCGCAGACAATCATGCCACCGCAACCGCCAGCGATACTGTGCATCCGGACAATCGGGCAGAGGCCTTTCATGGCGTCCGTGCTGCCCGGCGCAACGAGTTGGCCGAAGACTACGTCGAACTGATCGCAGAGCTGATCCATGAACAGGGTGAAGCCCGGCCGGTGGATATCGCGGCACGGTTGGGAGTGCGCGCGCCAACGGTCACCAAGGCCCTGGATCGCCTGGCCCGTGAGGGGCTGATCACCCGCGAGCCATACAGGTCCGTCTTTCTGACAGAAGAGGGACGACGACTGGCACTGGAATGCCGCCGCCGCCATGCCATTGTGCTGCGGTTCCTGATCCGTCTCGGCCTTGATGCCGAGACGGCGGAACGAGATGCTGAAGGCATCGAGCATCACGTCAGTGAGCGCACACTGGCCTTGTTCGCAGCCTATGCCGATCGGGCCTAGGCCGCCCGGTCAGGATGCCTCCACGGCACTGCGCACATCCGCAAGCAGGCTGTCCATGCTGATATCCGTCATCTGTCGACCATTGAGAAAGAAGGTCGGTGTCTGGCGTACGCCGATCGCCGCGATATCGGCCGCGTCCTGATTGAGGATGCCGACGATATCGGGGGACAGACGGGCTGTCTGCGCCTTTTCCATATCCAGACCGGCCGCAGCCGCAATTTGCCATGCAAGGTCCATTCGCGGTGCGCCATGGACAGCCCATTCCGGCTGCCGTTCCAACAGCGCATCGAGGACAGGCTCGAACTTGTCCTGCATGCGCGCAGTCTCCAGAATGCGGACCGCCTCGTCGGACCCCTCGTGAAACACCGCATAGCGCATCACGACGCGGACTTGATCGGGAAACTGCTCGCGGATGTCCTGAACGACCGGATGAAAGGCGCGGCAAGCCTCACAAGATGGATCGAAGAACTCGACCAGCGTGACCGGGGCGTCTTCTGGTCCAAAACTGGGCGCATGACTGCGGACCAGCATGTCTGTTTCCACAGCCGGGGCAGCAGCGGCCAGAGTGTCCGCTTCGGCCTGACGATTGCGCGTCAGCACGAGCGCGCCGCCGGCAAAGGCGGCAATCCCGATGGCAGATGTTCCGATGAGCACGGTGCGTCGGTTCATGGGCGTTTTCCTTTCGACAAGATGAGGCAGGCCAGAACGGCTGCAAAGGCGGCGAATGCAAGATAGGGGATGGGCAGGCTCAGGATCGTCTGTGCCTGGTCGGTGCAGGACGGGCCGTCCTTGGTGCAAGGCGCGATGCTCTGCGGGATCAGGCCGGCATAGAGGCCGGAATGCCAGCCAGAAAGGACCAGCCCGGCCAGCGCCAGCGGCAATCCGTAGAGACGTGCCAGACCGTCACCGCGCCACAGTGAGATGGCCAGGACAGGAACCAGCGGAAACATGGCAATGCGCTGGTACCAGCACAGGGTGCAGGGCATCTGCCCCAATACCTCGCCGATGAACAGCGCGCCGAGCGTAGCCGCGAGTGCGACCAGAAAGGCGGACGATATTGCGAGATCATTCCGGGACAGGCCCCGGGGGTCAGGTGCGGTCAAAAGAGGGTTCCTTCGAACGGGAGGGACGGAGCATGGCTGTCAGCACAAGCAAGGCGCCGAGGCTGATCGCGATGTCGGCCCCATTAAAGGTCGGCCAGTGCCAATCACGCCAGTAGACATCCAGAAAATCGGTCACGGCACCTTGCCGCAAGCGGTCGATGATATTGCCCACAGCGCCACCCACGATCAGCGCGAGGCCTATGCGTTCGCGCTTCGCGTCTGCCCGGAAGGCCATTCCCGCAAAGATGATCGCCAGTGCACCTGTCAGGGCAACCATCAGCAAGGGACGACCTGCCATAAGGTCCGACATCATGCCGAAACTCGCCCCTTCGTTGAAACCAAGCGTCAGATTGAAGCCGGGAGAGACGGCATAAATTTCCCCGGGAGACAAGCTTCGCAGGACTGCGAGCTTGGTGATCTGATCAGCAACCGCAGTCGCGGCGATAATCGCCAGGATCAGGGGTGTCTTCATTGCAGCGACCTTTCTCGGATGCCGATCCAGCGCGGAACGGACTGGCAATAGGTGTCGTATGCAGGGCCAAGCGTCCGCCGCAATTCACGTTCTTCTGAGCGGACCTGAACAAGCGCCGAACCTGCGAATAGCAGGACTCCCAAACTTGTCGGGATGGAGGGCACGACCAGAGCGGTTCCGAGCAGCAACATGAGCTGACCGACAAAAACCGGGTTGCGGCTAAAACCGAACAATCCACCCGTGACAAGTGCGCCGGTCGCGCCCTCGGCCACACCGATCCGCCATGACGCAGCCATCGACATCTGGGCGGCAAATGCCAGCATCGCGCCCAGGCTGGCCATGAACAGTCCCGCCAGACCGATCCACACAGGATTTTGGAAACCCCGCAGGGGATCAAGATCGCCCATGCTCGGCATGAGACGCCATGCCAACGACCCAAGGAGGGCCAGAGCGAACGCAGCTCGGAAGCCTAGCGCTACAAGACGGTCGCCGCCCGTGGCGTGATGGAACAACCAGACCGGACGATGCGCCTCCCGGGCATTGATCGCAGAGCCCCAGAAGAACAGGGCCAGATAGGCGCCAAGAAGAACCAGCGCTGCACTGCCCATTCCAGTCATCATCGCCTCAGCGCTTCTGTTCGGGATTGTAGCGCAAGAGGCGCAGGGCGTTCAGGGTCACAAGAACCGTCGCGCCCGTATCAGCCAGGATCGCGATCCATAGACCGGTCATGCCAAGGACGGTGGTGACCAAGAAAATAGCCTTTAATCCTAGCGCGATACTGACGTTCTGCCGGATATTGGCCATTGTGGCCTGCGCCAGCCGGATCTGGGCCGGAATGTCGGTCACCCTGTCGCGCAGGATGGCCGCATCGGCCGTCTCCAGCGCGACGTCCGTGCCGGAGCCCATCGCGACACCGATGCTGGCCTGTTTCAGGGCCGGAGCGTCATTGATGCCATCCCCGATCATCATGACGCCACCTTGAGCGTTCATGTCGCGAATGGCGGCCAGCTTGTCTTCAGGCATCATCTCGGCCTCGAAGCGGATGTTTAGCCCTTCGGCGATGGCGGCAGCAGTGCGTGGGTTGTCGCCGGTCAGCATGATCGAGGAGATGCCCATTTCGGCCAGCTGGCGCACAGCCTCCGCCGCATCGGGCCGCAGCTCGTCACGCATGGCGATGAGACCGAGCGGGACGCCTTTGCGATAGACGGCGACGGCGGTCTTGCCCTCATCCTCGAAGATGGTCGCCTGACGCAGGCCAAGACCGTCCAGGCCATCGTTCTCCGACGCATGCCGGGGTGAACTCACCCATGCCAGGGCATCTCCCACGGTCGCCTCGACCCCTCGTCCGGTCAGAGCGCGTGCATCGCGGGCGGGCAGGGGAGTGACGTCCGCCGTCTTGGCCCTGTCCAGGATCGCCACGGCGAGGGGATGGCTCGATCCGCTCTCGACGCCCGCGGCGACCTCCAGCAACTGCGCCTCAGTCGTGGTTCCGAACGTCACCAGGTCGGTGACCTGCGGACGTCCGTGGGTCAGCGTCCCGGTCTTGTCGAAGGCGACATGGGAAACCTTGGCCGCGGCCTCGATCACTGCGCCGCCCTTCATCAGCATTCCCCGGCGCGCGCCGGTGGACAGGCTCGATGCGATCGAGGCCGGAACCGAAATCACCAGCGCACAAGGGCAGCCGATCAGCAGGAGCGCCAGTCCACGATAGATCCAGGTATCCCATGACTGACCGAACATCAGCGGCGGGAGCACGATGACAAGCGCCGAAACGGCAACGATGGCAGGCATGTACCACCGGCTGAACCGGTCGATGAAGCGTTCCGTGGGGGCGCGGGCTTCTTCTGCCTCCTCGACCAGCCGGATGATCCGGGAAATGGTGTTGTCCTCGGCTGCTTTCGTCACGGTGACCCGCAAGACCGCTTCCGTGTTGATCGAACCGGCAAAAACACTTTCGCCCGGGCCGCGGGTACGGGGAATGCTTTCTCCGGTCACCGGGCTTTCATCGATCCCGGACGTGCCGTCTGAAATCTCTCCGTCTGCGGGGATCCGGTCGCCGGGACGGACCAGCACCGTCTGACCGATCGTCAGGCTGGACGCGGCAACCTCCCGGGTCACGCCGTCCACTTCCAAGAGCGCCGTTTTCGGAACCAGGTTTGCCAAGGCGCGGATGCCGTCTCTTGCCTTTCCGGCCGCGACACCCTCCAGGACCTCGCCCACGGCAAAGAGAAAGACCACCAAGGCAGCCTCTTCGGCGGCATTAATGAACAACGCGCCGAGGGCTGCGATGGTCATCAATCCCTCGATCGTGAAGATCTGACCCAACCGCGCAGCGGCGAAAGCGCGACGCGCGACGGGGGCGACACCGATAAGGCAGGCCGCGACAAAGGCCCAGCTCCCGACCTGCGGGGCGATCAGCTCCATTGCCCAGGCTGCCGCCAACAAGAGCCCGGTCAGGATAACCAACCTGCCCTTGCCAGTCTGGTACCATGCCTTGCCGCGGTCGGCAGGGTCGTCATGGACGTGACCGGGGCTGCCATGGCCGGAGTGGTCGCCCTCGGCCACAGCGGGATGAGCGTCGTGGCTGTGGCCTTGATGACTCTCCGGCGCACTCCCCGGGATCACGAAATCCTTCTTTCCCGGCGCACGGGTCTGAATGCCGTATCCAAGCGCACGCACGGTTTTTTCGATCTTGTCCGTGTCGGTCAGGCGTTCATCAACGGTCAGGCGCAGGCGTTCGGACATGATGCCGATCTCCACATCCCTGACGCCAGGCAAGCGGGACACCGCGCCGCGCACCTTGGTCGCGCAGGAGGCGCAATCCATTCCGGACACCGTCCAGTCGCACAGGGTCATGCCGGGTTCATTCGTGATCGTCATCATTCTCTCCTCTGCAGAAAGCAGGGCCGTTGCCATCATCGATTCGGAGGTTTACTCCCTCTAGCAGCTATAGGTTCAAGGAGAATGTTCATGCTGACGATCGGAAAGCTGGGAACGTCGACAGGGGTCAAAGTTCCGACGATCCGCTACTACGAGCAAATCGGCCTGCTGCCCGAAGCCGAGCGCAGCGTCGGTAATCAGCGCCTTTATACGCACAAGGCCCATGAACGACTGGCGTTCATCCGACACGCCCGCGAGCTAGGCTTTTCCCTTGAGGCGATCCGCGACCTTCTCAGCCTGTCCGACGATCCCGATCAGCCCTGTGCCGCAGCCGACGCCATCGCCAAAGCGCAGCTTGCCGAGGTCGAAAGCCGTCTTGCCCGCCTGACGGCCCTGAAGACCGAGCTTGAGCGCATGGTGGTCCAGTGCGCGGGTGACCGGATATCCGATTGTCGGGTCATCGAGGTCTTGGGCGATCATTCGCTGTGCGTTACGAACCACCCCAAGATCGACGATGCCGGTCAGTGATTAGCTGGCGATGACGGAAACGGATGCTGGGAAGTGGAGGGCATGGATGCAGTGGGAATTAGATCAGAGCACCCGATCCCCTGACAAGACCGTGATCGAGAGGGATTTCATCTTGAACCTCTAGCTGCTTTAGGTCGCAGACACGCGCGTGTCGATGACGAGAGGCGAGAGACGGCATGAACCAACAAACGCTGCGACAATTCCGATGCTGACGGTCATTGCGGCCCTGATCGGCGGCGTGCGAGGGGTCCAGCGTGCGCGCGCCCTCGGCGGCACCCGACTGGACAGGGTTCAATATGCGGGTGGATACGCGATTGCTTTCGGCTTGGCCGGAACAATCGTCGGTGTTTGCATCGCCCGCCTTTTCGAACTGTAGACAACCTATCGATGCTGCGTGGGGAGCCTGCTCTCCAATGCCGGACCTTATTGCCTGACGGGAAACCAGACCTGATGATCTTGCAAGCCTTGCTGACTGCCGGCGCGATTGCCGTCACGACATCATCGCACGCCGAAACCCCGGCCGAACTGTCTCACCTCACCGAGGCAGTTGCCCCCATGTCGCGACATGAGGTCGTTCCGGGAGACACGTTGGATTCGATATTGTCGCATGCTGGTATCGGCGCACCTCTCCGGGCCGAGGCGGCACTGGCGATTTCAGATGTCTTCGACCTGTCGACCCTCAGCCCGGGTCAAATCCTCAGATGGAGTGTGTTTTCCGACGATCCCTCCCAACTTGCGCGTCTTTCGCTTCTGACCCAAGACGGAACGGACATCGTTCTGGATTTCACGAAACCTCTCGAAGCATCCTTGATCAAGACGGAGATCCTGCTTCGGGACCGCCGGGAAACTTTTATCCTGGACAGCTCTCTCTTTGAGGCGCTCGCCGCCCGCGATGCGCCCGAAAGTTTCGCAGTTGACCTGGCGGCGCTCCTGGCAGGCCAGATCGACTTTCGTGACCTTGAAGGAACCGAGCGCATCGCATTGATGTGGAGCGAAAGTATTCTGCCTGATGGAACAGTCGTGGGTGAACCGCAACTCGCCTATGCGCGGGTCGAAAAGAACACGGACATCTTCGAGCTCGTGACCGGCTCGGTCGAACAGCCCTTCATCCTGTTTCGGAATGGTGCGCAGGTCCAGCAGTCCGCGCGACCTGTCGCGGGGGCCCGGCTGTCCTCGGTCTTCGGAAAACGCCGGCACCCCGTTCTTGGCACGCAACGAATGCACACGGGGGTCGATTACGCCGCACGGACCGGAACGCCAGTCAGCGTCACCGGCTCAGGAACGGTCGTGTTTGCAGGAACCATGCGGGGATATGGTCGGACGATCGATGTCGATCATGGCGGGGGCGTCTTGACCCGCTATGCGCATCTTTCGCGTTTTGCCGCAGGGATCGCTCCAGGTGTCGAGCTGAATGCCGGGGCCAGGATCGGTGACGTGGGCGCAACCGGCCTCGTCAGTGGACCTAACCTTCATTACGAAGTTCGCATCGACGGCAAGCCAACGGATCCCATCAAGAAAACACCGGCGCCCCGAACAGCGATCGCCAGACCGACTGACCGCGTCATGCTGACAGTTGCGCGTCTCTCCACCGGGTACTTTCTTCGCGACGACATGGCAACGGAAAGCTGATGGCATTCAAACATCTTCATCGTACGGATCGAGGGGCATAAAATGATCAAACTGACACGACGCGCCGTGATGATGGCAGCCGCAGCCAGCGGTCTGCCATCTCTGTCCTGGGCTGAGAACCTTCCTGCCATCCATGTTGTGGAGGGCAGCGGCTGCGAATGCTGCAAACAGTGGACCAATTACCTGCGGGAAAACGGTTTTCAGGTCACGAGTGAAGAGCGGTTTGGCACCTTGCTGATGCAGCACAAGATTGATCTGGGCGTACCGATCGAACTGACTTCCTGTCATACCGGCAGCGTCGATGGCTACTTCCTGGAAGGACATGTCCCTGCTGACGATATCCGGCGCTTGCTCCAAGAGCGCCCTGAAGCTCTCGGCCTGACTGTTCCAGGAATGCCTTACGGAAGTCCCGGCATGGGCCCGGAAACAAAGCGCGACGCATACGATGTCCTGCTTGTTCGCCAAGACGGTACCAGTGAAGTGTTTACCCGCTATCCTGAAGCATCATAAAAAAACATCCGAGCAGGAAACAGATAGATGCCAAACTTCTCCCGGCGCCATGCCTCGCTGGCTTTGCTTGCTCTTCTCGCTGCATGTGGAAAATCAGCGCCGTCAACGACGCCGGCAAGAGGAGCGGTACCTCAGTTCAAACGGTACTCAGGGCCCCCTGTCACTCAGGTCGTGGTCAACAAGGCTGAGCGGCGGATGTTTCTGTTGAACGGGCAGACCGTTCTGAGATCGTATAACTTTGGCCTCGGCAACCAACCGCTCGGCCCAAAGCAATTCGAGGGCGACGGAAAAACGCCCGAGGGGCTATACTACATCGACCGTTTCAACCCACGGAGCCGATATCACCTATCGGTGGGCATATCCTATCCAAATGAACAGGATAAAGCTTATGCGGCTCAATTCGGTCGAAGTGCGGGCAGCGATATCATGTTCCATGGCCGCGGCCCCGAAGGCAATGTCTTCGCACCGAAGAACCGGGACTGGACCGCAGGCTGTCTGGCATTGACTGACCAGGAAATAGAAGACGTCTATGCAATGTTGCAGCCCGGAATTCCAGTTATGATCTATCCCTAGCAGCCTGATCATTGGCTAAACAGAGAGTCACAAAGCTCGTAGCGGTACTCATCGAATATCAGCTAACGGTGCCCACCCTAAATACAGAGTGAGCACCTTAGTTTTCAGGATTTAGAACACCGTGACCTGTGTGCCGATTTCAGCAACCTCAAAAAGGCGGGCAACATGCTCGTTATAAAGGCCATAACATCCAGATGACGATTTTCTCCCGATCTTCCGCGTGTCGTGCGTGCCATGAACAAGATAGGCGGGCCATGACAAGTATAGCCCGTACGCACCGAGGGGATTTTCAGGCGCGCCGCCCTCAACCCGCTGCGGCAGATTTGGGTCCTTCTCACGCATGCTGGCCGTAGGTGTCCAAGGCGGATTTTTGACTTTCCTGACAATTTCGGCCTGGCCCCGTCGCGTCAGATCTTCTGTCATCGGGATCGAGCAAGGAAATACAA
Organism: Paracoccus sp. T5; assembly: GCF_048538155.2. Lineage (GTDB taxonomy): Bacteria > Pseudomonadota > Alphaproteobacteria > Rhodobacterales > Rhodobacteraceae > Paracoccus. The sequence continues at coordinate 3,357 of NZ_JBLWIC020000004.1, read as the reverse complement.
AATTAACATTCTCGTCAGCCGACCAATAATACACAGCACGCGACGTGACATCCGCAAGAATGACACCCTTGCCAAGGGTCGGATAGAACTCACGCCAATGGCGCGATCTGAAGGAAGACATGTTGCGCTCTGGCGCACTGCTCGAATTGGACAGGAACGGCGCTGGCGGGTTTCCGTCAATGGGTTGTCCAGTATAGGTGTCGAAACTCTGACCCAAGGCCGTTCCGGCAGGAATAGCAATGCCGGCAGCTGTCAATCCTTGGAGAAAGGCTCGCCGAGTTCTGGAGGTGGGGTACATAAATGCTTCTGCCTCTATGATCAGGTTGCTCATCACGTTCAGTGTTATCCGAAAACCGTAGGGCGATATAGACGATCCATGTGAAGATCTCTGTGGCGTGGGATCGTCGCCACACGCACAGCATTATGATCGCAACCAAAAGGCAAGAAGCTTGAATTAATGCTGTGGAACATATTAACTGATAAGAACGGTAATAATACACTAGAAGATTTAATTTGATGGGTTGTTTGCTCGTCATATTAAATTTGATTAAGAATCAATATCGAGCGAAGCAAAGGAGCCTCATATATGCTGAGCAGACGACACTTCATACAAACGACCACAGCGCTTTTCTCGGCCTCAATTTCCAGTCCCCTTCTTGCGGCGTCTTGGCCAACAGAGCGGCAAAAGGCTGCTTGGGATGCGCAGGTCACCCCTTCCGGATATGATGCCTTCACATCGAATCCTTGGGGATTGCACCCGCGCTTTCTCCCGCAGAGAGTGCAAGCCAATAGTGGCTTAGTGCCGGGCGACATTCACGTGGATGCTGTCGCGAAATACCTCTACCATATTGAAGCTGGTGGAACGGCAATGCGCTACGGCGTGGCCATCGGCAGGGGAGATCTATATGAACCTGGTGTCTATACGATAAAGCGAAAAGTCGAATGGCCGCACTGGACCCCGACGCAGAGTATGATTGCTCGGGAACCAGAAATCTATGGCCAGTTTGAAGGGGGCGTAGAGCCAGGCCCAAGGAATGCGCTCGGCTCTCGCGCTCTTTATCTCTATGTCGGCGAGAGAGATACGTATCTGCGCATTCATGGTACCCCGTTTCCAACAAGCATTGGGACGAGTGCGAGCTCTGGCTGTGTCCGGATGGTCATGGCACATATCAATGACCTATATCCAAATGTCGAAACAAGTTCTACCGCGTTTCTCTATTCCACAGCAGAGAGCGTGTCATCCCGGGCTTAAAAAGTTATCGTTTTTCTTATAGCCTTCAATCAACTTGAAGGCTGTGACTTCTGACATATAGGACTGCCTGCAGCGGTGGTGAGCGGAAGCAAGGTCGTTTCCACTTGCCCACGATGTTCGTACCAGTAGCAATTATCACTTGGAAGAAGTCTCGCTGTAGACACATCTTGCCCCGGCGCAGCAAGAGAGATCAACTCTGGGGGAAGCTCCTGCGGATTGCTCCCAGCCACGGTATTTACCGCTGTAGTTCCACAACCGGCAGTGACCAAGACGGCTGCAAGTACAGCGTAGGATCCAATTTTCATATCACGCTCCAACAACTGGCTCATATTCAATTATTAATCTCCCACTAAATTTCAATAGTCTCAAGTCCTTCAGGGAATTTTTTGTGAGAAATCGTATTTCATTCAGCGCTATATCAAGTATCCATTCGATAATCGATGGATATATAAAATATTTTGGTCCGATTGGATATCTTGAAAAGAATTTCACTGCACGCATAAGCGCCTCTTGACGGTCTGTCTGGTTCAGCAGATGAACGATAAAACGATTCTAGTAGTGTTGAATTGATATGGAAGAAAAAGCTGCCCTGGCCGGATTTGCGGCCCTGTCCCACGAAATCCGTCTGCGGATCATCCGATTGCTGGTCTTTGCAGGTGCGAAAGGCATGGCGTCCGGGGCCATTGCCGCAGCCTTGGGCGATGCAAGCCCATCGCTCGTTTCCTTCCACCTCAAAGAGCTGGAAAGCGCAGGCCTGGTCGAAAACTGGCGGGATGGGAAATCCATCATCTATAGCGCCAAATTCCCCGCGCTTTCGGATCTGGTCGCTTTTCTGATGCACGATTGCTGCGAGGGCCATTGCGCATGGTGCGACCAGGCCATCGCTCTTTTCGCCAAGTGCAGTGGACGTCCCACCAACCCAAATAGTGACACCTGATATGGGCAAGCTTCTTGGGCTCGTCGAAAACAATCTGCTGTTCATGGCGGTTGCCACCACAGCTTTCGGACTTGCCGTGCCCTCCATCGGGATAGGGCTTGAGGCGGGGATCAGCCCTCTTCTGGCGCTCCTGATGTTGGTCATCAGCCTCACCTTCGACGCGGCTGCCGTTCGGATCGTTTTCCGCAAGCCGAGCCGTCAGATTTGGGCTCTGGGTTTGGTCTATGGGCCAATGTCGCTGGCAGGCTGGCTGACAGGGCGCATCTTCTTCGGCAGCGGGCACCTGGCGGCGGGACAGGCGTTGGTCGGCATGCTCCCGACTGACGTATCCGCACCCCTCCTGGTGCTGCTGGCACGCGGCAATGTCGCCCTGGCTGCTGTCCTGAATGCCGTGAACACGGCCCTGTCCCCGTTCATCATCCCATTCCTGTTTCTGTGGCTGACAGGCATCGAGCTGACCGTTCCTGTTGGCGCTGTGGTTCTGGAGCTGGTGCTGATCGTCGTGGTGCCGACCGTCATCGGAGTCTGGCTGCGGACCAAGTTTCTGAAGCAGGTGTCGCAGTTCGACTATGCGTGGCCTGGGCTGGGGTCCGTACTGTATCTGGTTCTGCTGCTGGCCGTGATCGGGCCGAATGCGGCGACGATCCTTGGCTACGGCTGGTACGCGCTGGTGATCGCTCTGGCAGCTTTGGTACTGAACCTGATCGGCTATGCTGTCGGCATGATTGCCAAGCTGTTCGCGGAGGATCGCGAGGAGCTGATCGCCTACTTGTTCACCACCAGCAAAAAGGAATTCAGCATCGCTGCTGCATTCGTTGCAGCATCGGGTCTTCCTTCTGAAATTGCGGTGCCTGCTGCTTTCTTTGCGGTGATCCAGATGATCACGTCACCGATTGCGGCAAAGATGATGGTGTCAGAGCGTACAAGCCTGCTGGGGGTCTGAGATAAATCAATCGACCACCGAAGGCGGCAGGGTCAACTTCGACCTCCATGTCCATAGCGGCGACGAGTCCTTCGACGACGAGCGCGGCAGTGGCGCGACTGATTTTGAGGGCAACATAGAGGCGCCCTTTGCCGGTGGTCGCGGCTGATTCTGACGAACTCGCGACAGCACGCCGATCAACATGTCCATCAACGTGTGCAGCGATTACAGTGCCATCGTCGCAAC
>NZ_JBLWIC020000002.1:300000-397975 GCF_048538155.2 Paracoccus sp. T5 | reverse complement strand
CGCGGCGGGGCTGAGGGTCGGGCGCGCGTCGGGGGGGAACTGGGCCTGCACGGGACCTGCCGGAACGATCCCGTCCCGCGCCACTAGCAGCGCCGCCATCCCGCCCATGCTGCTTCCGGTATGCGCGTTATGGGCGTTGTGCGCATTATGCGCGTTGTGGGCATTATGGGCATTGGCCAGGGTCATGAGCACATCCCCACGAAAAACCAACTGGTTACAGGGCGAATCGTTCAACCTGTGCTAGGATAGCACGGCTTCGTGTTCGGGAACGGCAAGTTCATGCATCTTACTTTGCGCCTGATGGGCCCCGTCACCCTTTTGGACGCGAATGGCGACGACCTGACCCCGCGGGGACGCAAGGCGCGGGGGGCGCTGGCGATGTTGGGCATGGCGCCGGGCCTGCGCCTTGGCCGCGCCCGCCTGCAGGACCGGCTCTGGAGCGACAGCCCCCAAGCCCAAGGCGCGGCCAGCCTGCGCCAGACGCTCCGCGAATTGCGGCTGGCGCTGCGCGACCACCAGTCGGTCCTGCTGTCGGGCGATGGCTGGGTGGGTCTCAATCCCGCGCGCCTGACGGTGGACCTGCGCCCGCTGGCCGCCGGCGCCGGCGAGGCGCCCGAATTCGCCGAAGGCCTGGATATCGCGGACGCCGAATTCGAGGACTGGCTGCGCGACACGCGCCTTGCGCTGGAGGATCGGCCGCGCGCGCAGGTCCTGCCGCTGTTGGTCCTGTCGGATCCCGTGGCGGACACGCCCTCGGGGCGGATGCTTGCCGTGGCCGTCGTGCAGCAGGCGGCCTCCCATGCGGCGTCGCTGCTGCCCGCGCAGGTCCTGCCCCTGCACTCGGCCCCGGCTTCCTCGCCCGGGCTGCTGGTCGAGGCGATGTGCCTGCAGCAGCCGGGCCCCGAGATGCTGCTGATGATCTCCCTGCGCGACCTGTCCAGCGGGGCGCAGCTCTGGGCGCAGCAGTTTCCGCTGTCCCAGTCCACCCCGGCGCTGCACCGGGCCATCTCTGCCCTGGCGCTGACGCTGATCCAGACGGTGGGCCAGCTGCGCCTGCCGGGGCGGCTGCTTCCGCTGACCGACCTCTTCAGCTTTTCCCGCAGCCGGCTGCTGTCGGCCGACCGCGTCCTGTCCGAGACCGACAGCCCGGTGGCCCAATCGCTGCGCGCCTTCCTGCGCTACACCCTGATCATCGAGCGCCAGACCCGCGACCAGCGGGCCACCCTGGCCGAGGCCGAGGCGCTGGCCAGCCGCGCGCGCGAACGGGCCCCCGCCGACCCGATCGTCCTGTCGGTCTCGGCGCTGATGCGGTCCTGGCAGGGCCAGGTGGCGGGCGCCCTGGACCTCGCGCGCGACGCCTGCCGCTTGGCGCCGGGCCATGACCTGGCGCATCTGGTCCTGTCGCAGGCGCTGACCGATGCCGGCCGCGACGGCGAGGCGCTGAGCGTGCTGATACGGGCGCGCGGCGGGCCGCTGGCAATGCTGGGCCAGCCCAGCTGGCGCCTCCGCCAGGCTGCCGCCCTGATCCGCCTTGGCCGCTACGCCGAGGCCGAGAACAGCGCCGCTGCCGCGCTGTCGCATTCGACCGAATGCCGGCCGGCCCTGCGCTTTCTGGCCGCGCTGCGCCACCACCGCCGCGACGAGGAGGGCGCCGCGGCCGCCCTGACCGCCCTGCGGCGCGTCGAGCCGGACTTTGCGCCCGAACTGATGGCCAGTCCAGATTACCCGGTCTCGACCCTGCGCCGCGCGGGCCTGCTGGCCGTCGCACGCGCGCGGCTCTAGCCCTCTTCATCCCCCTTTCACGTCCATTTCACACCACGAATGGCAGAAGTGATTCGCAGCCCGGCAGAACGTCAGGCTGGCGAACATGGAGGAAGTCATCATGAACGCCGAAGATCCCAAGCGCGATCGCGACGGGCGGATCAGCGTCCTTGTGGAAATGCGCGCACAGCCGGGCATGTCGGCCAGCATCGGACTGGGAACCGATCTGGAACTGGCGGGCGGTGCGCTGCGGCTGGACCCCGAATTCGTGCCGGTGGCGATGGGGGTCGAAACCCTGGGCGACGGGTTCAGCAGCGCCCCGCAGACCTTCATCCTGCGCGGGACCCTGGCCTCGGAAGACGAGTTCCGCAAGCTGGAGGCCGACCCGCAGGTCCTGCGCGTCTGGCGCGACACGCCCATCGCCCCCTTCGCGGCCCCGCGCAACGACAATGCCCCGCAGATGGGCGAGATCCCCTCCATGGCGGGCTGCCCCATCGGCAGCTGCGACTGCACCCCCGGCACCCCGGTCGGCACGATCGCCGATGTCGCCCGCTATCTGGGCGTCGACCAGATCTGGGCCCGCGGCCATCGCGGCCAGGGGATCGTGGTCGGGGTTCTGGACGGCGGGATCACCGCCCAGGGCCGGCCTGTCCGCGCGGGGGAAACCGCGCGCCGCATCCCCCGGGTCATCGGCGGCTGGCCGGCCGCCAGCTGGGGCACCGAGGCCAGCGCCTGGTCCGAACATGGCAACATGTGCGCCACGGACGTCCTGGGCATGGCGCCCGACGCGCAGCTGTTCGACATGCGCATCAGCGGATCCGGCGGCAGCACCAGCACCATCTCTCGGGCGCTGCAGGCCTTTGACTGGGCGCTGACCCATTACCGGATGCACGGCACTCCGCAGGTGCTGACGAATTCCTGGGGCATCTTCCAGGAGGGCTGGGATGCCAGCTATGCCCGCGATCCGAACCATCCCTTTACCCGGAAGGTGGTCGAGGCGGTCAATGCCGGCATCGTGGTGCTGTTTGCCGCCGGAAACTGCGGCGACACCTGCCCTGACGGGCGCTGTGGACCCGATGTCGGCAGCGGCCGCAGCATCTGGGGCGCGAACGGCCATGACCAAGTGATAACGGTGGGCGCCGTCAACCTGCACGAACGCTTTGTGGGCTATTCCAGCCGGGGTCCCGCGGCCCTGTCGCCTAGGAAGCCGGACTTCTGCTCGATCACCCATTTCCGCGGCTATTTCAACTCGGACAGCGGGACCTCGGCGGCGACCCCGATCCTGGCGGGGGTCTGCGCCCTGCTGCGGCAGGTGCGTTCTTCGGCCACGACGCCCACACTCAAGGCAGCGCTGATCGCCACCTGCAAAGATATCGGCGATCCCGGCTTCGACATCCATTCCGGGCACGGCATCGTGCAGGCGCTGCGCGCCTACAACCGCCTGACCTGGCCGATCAAGTCGCTGCTGAGCGACACGGGCGTGGTGCGCGACCTACGCGAGACGATCATCACCCTGGATCGCATCGGGACCCCGATCCTGCCCGACAGGCTGGGCACGCAAGTGGTCGCCGACCAGATCGGGACGCCCGTGATCGCGGACCTGAAGGGCACGCCGGTCTTTGCCGATACCGCAGGCACGCCGGTCGTGCTGGACCAGAAGGGGACGCGCCCGCTGCTGGACCAGGGCGGATCGCCCATCGCCGAACGGATCGACCGCCCCGACCCGGGCCGGCCCTTCCTGCTGTCGACCGACCACCAAGCCCCCGAATGGCAGAACTTCGAGGAGATGCTGACCGGGGCCGAGGCGCAGCAGGAGGACGCGCTGACGCTGCTGGTGGCGCAGATCGAGGAGGCGCAGGCCGTCCTGGATGCGCTGGTGGCCCAGTACCAGGCCGCGACCGGCCAGGCATGATCCCTGCCGGCCCCGCTGGAGGGGCCGGCCTTATCATTAGGAGAGTGACCATGATCCTTATCATCTCGCATCCCGACGACGTTCATGCCCAGGCCGTCAGCGCGCATCTGGACCAGATGGGCATGCCCTTCCATCTGCTGAACCTTGGCCGCTTCCCCCGTGCCGCGCGCTTGGTGATGCGCTATGGCCCTGCCTCCAGCCAGCTGTCCTGGTCCGAGGACCAGGACAGCTGGCTGGACCTGGACCAGGTGCGCGCCGTCTGGTGGCGCAGGCCTCAACCCCTGTGCTTCGAGCCAGGGCTGAAGGACGCAGATTTCGCGGCGGCCGAATGCAACGAGGCGCTGGCCGGCCTGTGGCAGGCGATCCCCGCCCGCTGGATGAACCCGCCGCTTCAGGACGAGGCCGCCAGCCGGAAAAGCTGGCAGCTGCGGATCGCGGCGGATCTGGGGCTGAACCCGCCCGAGACGCTGATCACCACCTGCCCGAGGGCGGCGCGCGCCTTCGTGGCGGAGGTCGGGGACGTGGTCTGCAAGCCCTTCGCCGGCAGCCTCCGCCACTGGCGCGAGACCCGCCGGGTGGGTCCGGCCGAGATGGCGCATCTGGACCAGCTGCGCCACGCCCCCGCGATCCTGCAGCAGCGCATTCCCGGCGAGGATGTCCGCGTCACGGTGATCGGGCGCCGCATCTTTGCCGCCACCATCGACAGCAGCACCGGCAGCTATCCCGACGATTTCCGCATGAACCAGGACGTGACGATCACCGCCACCAGCCTGCCGCCCGCCATCACCGCCGCGATCCGCACGCTGATGGGACAGCTGGGGCTGATCTATGGCGCACTGGATTTCCGCCGTCAGGAAGACGGCACGCTGCGTTTCCTGGAGATCAATCCTGCAGGGCAGTTCCTGTTCGTCGAGGACCAGACCGGACAGCCGATCGCCCGCACCATGGCAGAGGAGTTGATCGCCATGGCCCAAGGCGCGAATGTCCATCTGCCCTTCGCGATGTCGGCCTGATCGCCTGCCATGGCAGGCATGAATGGCGCGGGCCTGACCCGCGCCGTTCCGATGTCAGGCCATGACGCGGGTCAGCGCCCCGTCGATGGCGTCGGTGATCCGGTCGATGTCATCGGCCGTGGCGATCAGTGCCGGTGACAGGCAGAGCGTGTTGTTCAGCCCCCCCTCCAGCGACCGGTTCGTCGCGCCGATGATGACGCCCTGTCCCAGGCAATCCGCGACCACCGCCTGGACCAGCTTTTCGGACAGCGGCTCCTTGGTCTTGCGGTCGGTGACCAGCTCGGCGCCGCAGAACAGGCCCTTGCCCCGGATGTCGCCGATGACGGCATGCTTTTCCATCAGGGCACCCAGGTTCGCCAGAACGCGCTCGCCCATGCGGGTAGTGTTTTCCAGCAGCCCTTCGTCCTCGATGATGCGCATGTTCTCCAGCGCCGCGACCGGGCCCGCGGTGCAGCCGCCGAAGGTCGAGATGTCGCGGAAATGGCTCATCCCGTCCTCGGGCGCATCCTTGAACATCTCGAAGACGGCCTCGGTCGTCACGGTGCAGGAAATCGCCGCATATCCCGAGGCGACGCCCTTGGCCATGGTCACGAAATCCGGCTGGATGCCGAAATGCTGATAGCCGAACCAGGTCCCGGTCCGGCCAAGGCCGCAGACGACCTCGTCGATATGCAGCAGGATGTCGTATTTTCGGCAGATCTCCTGCACGCGGGGCCAATAGCCTTCGGGTGGCGTGATGACGCCCCCGCCCGCTGTCACCGGCTCCAGCACGATGGCGCCGATCGTGTCCGGCCCCTCGCGCAGGATCACCTCCTCGATCGCATCGGCGGCGCGACGGCCGTAATCCTCCACGTCCCACTGCTTGCGGTATTCCAGGCAGTGCGGAACCATGACGAAGCCGTCCGGATAGGGCCCGTATTGCGCCGCCCGCTGCGCCTGCCCCGAGGTCGCCAGCGTGCCGATGGTGGTGCCGTGATAGTCGCGCTCGCGGTAGAGGATCTTGGACTTGCGCCCCCCGTGATGGCGCGCCGAGATCTGGCGCACCATCTTGTAGACCTTCTCATTCGCCTCGGAGCCGGAGTTCGAATAATAGACGCGGGTCATGCCCGGCATCTTTCCGATCAAGCGCTCGGCGAACATCGCGCCCGGCACGGTGCCCGCCGCGCCGGCGTAATAGTTCAGGCGGATCAGCTGGTCGCGCACTGCATTGGCAATGCTTTCCCGGCCATATCCCACGTTCACCGTCCAGACCCCGCCCGAGACGCCGTCCAGGTATTCGCGGCCCTTGGCATCCCAGAGCCGCATCCCCTTGCCCTCGACAAAGACGCGGGGGTCGATGGTCTCGTAGGGCTTGTGCTGGCTGAGGTGGTGCCAGACATGGGCGCGGTCGGCCTCCACCACATGCGACAGGTCATTGGCGGTCAGATCAAGCGTCATCGAAATCTCCTGGGCATGGGTGGAATCAGGGCGCGCACGCGGGCGCCCCGTCCATCGGACATGCCAAACCCTGTCGCGAATGCCCCCGTCCGGTCAAGCCGCAGTTGGTGGTGCCCCCGCCCGCCCCGGCGCCCGCCGGCACCGCTTCGGCTCGGGAGAGGCCCTTGACGGGCCGCCCGGCGCCCTTCTAACCCTTCGTGCGGGGGCCTGGCCGCCGCGCAAACCGAACAACCGAGGTCAGCATGACACCGAACCGGGCCTATCCTTCCCTGGCGCAAGCGACCCGCATCTGGGCGCGCATCGGGTTGCTCAGCTTTGGCGGCCCCGCCGGGCAGATCGCGCTGATGCACCGCATCCTGGTCGAGGAGCAGCGCTGGCTGGGCGAGCGGCGCTTCCTGCACGCGCTGAACTACTGCATGCTGCTGCCCGGCCCCGAGGCGATGCAGCTGGCTGTCTATATCGGCTGGCTGATGCACCGCACCTTGGGCGGGATCATCGCCGGGCTGCTGTTCGTCTTGCCGGGTGTCGTGGCGATCATGGCGCTCAGCTGGATCTATGCGATCTGGGGGAATGCCGGCGCGGTGGAGGCGCTGTTCTTCGGTCTCAAGGCGGCGGTGCTGGCCATCGTCGTGCAGGCCGTGATCCGCATCGGCAGCCGTGCGCTGAGGAACGGGCCGATGATCGGCATCGCCGCAGCCTCCTTCGTCGCGATCTTTGCCTTTGGCCTGCCATTTCCGGTCATCATCCTGGCGGCCGGGCTGACCGGCTTTCTGGGCAACCTTGCGGCCCTGCCGGCCTTTCGCGGCGGTGGCGGGCACGGCAAGCTGGGCGGGCGGCAGGTCGCGGACGCTGACACCCTGCTGGGCGAAGAGACGCCCGCGCATACCCGCGTGAACCGGGCCTGGGCGCTGCGCATCTCGGCGGTTCTGATGGCCCTGTGGCTGGCGCCGGTCGGGCTGTTGCTGGCGGTGCTGGGCCCGCAGAACGTGTTCTCGCAGATCGCCGGCTTCTTCAGCGTCATGGCGGTCGTGACCTTCGGCGGCGCCTATGCAGTGCTGGCCTATGTCGCGCAGGAGGCGGTGCAGAACTTCGGCTGGCTGGCCCCGGGCGAGATGCTGGACGGCCTGGGCATGGCCGAGACGACGCCCGGCCCCCTGATCATGGTCACGCAGTTCGTGGGCTTCATGGGCGCGCTGCGCGGCGCCGAGGGGATGCCGCCGCTGCTGGCCGCCACGCTTGGCGGGCTTCTGACCACCTGGGTGACCTTCACGCCCTGCTTTCTCTGGATCTTCCTGGGCGCCCCCTTCATCGAGAGGCTGCGCGATAACCAGATGCTGACCGCGGCACTGACGGCCATCACCGCCGCGGTCGTGGGTGTGATTTTGAACCTGGCGGTCTGGTTCGGCCTGCATGTCCTCTTTGGTCAGCTGCGGCCCGTCGCAGGCTGGGGGCTGGAGCTGGAGCTGCCGGTCTGGGCGACGCTGAACCTGCCTGCCGCCCTGCTGGTCATCGTCGCCCTGCTGGCGGTCTTCCGGTTTCGCCTTGGGGCGGTGACGGTCTTGGCGATCTGCGCCCTGGCGGGGCTGGCGCTGCGCCTGGCGGGGCTGGTCTAGGGGAGCCGCTGCCCCGTTCCGTTTGATCCTGATCATGTTTCGGCGCTACGCTCCGGTGCATCTGTGGAACATCGCGCCGCAAGGCGCCCTCGAGGATGCAGGATCAGGCGGATGCAGCTGGGGATGATCGAAGGTGACACCGCCGCACCGGACCTGTCGGTCCGGCATGACGGCCCCCGCGCCGTCCTGACCGGGCAACTGGTCGTCTGGACCCTGCACAGGCTGAGCCCGGTTGCCCCAGCGACGCCGCTGGACCTCAGCGCCCTCGACCGCCTGGACACCGCAGGTGCCTGGGCCCTGACGCAGCGACAGGCGGCGGGCGGCCACCTGACGGGCCTGTCACCGCGCCACGCTGCGCTGGTTGCGGCCGTCACCGCCGCCCTGCCTGCCCCGCAGCAGGTGCCCTCGCCGCTGCCGTGGCGGCGCCGGGTCCTGGAGGGAACCGGGCGCCGGGTGGTCGGGGGGCTGGCCTATCTGCGCGAACTTGTCGAATATCTGGGCCGCAGCCTTGCCGCGCTTGGGCGCGCCCTGCGGCGGCCGGCGCAGTTTCCCCTGACCGCGCTGGTCCATCACTGCCAGGAAACCGGCCTGCGGGCCGTGCCGATCGTGGCGGTGATGTCCTTTCTGATCGGGGTGGTGCTGGCCTTTCAAGGTGCCGACCAGTTGCGCCAGTTCGGGGCCGAAATCTTCGTGGTGGACCTGATCGCCATCTCGATCCTGCGGGAACTGGGCATTCTGCTGACCGCCATCATCGTGGCCGGGCGGACCGCCTCGGCGCTGACGGCGGCCATCGGCTCGATGAAGATGCGCCAGGAGATCGACGCGATGCGCACCTTGGGGCTGGATCCCGACATGGCGCTGATCCTGCCACGCATCCTGGCGCTGGTGCTGATGCTGCCCATCCTGGGCCTGGTCTCGGCGCTGACCGGGCTTTTCGGCGGGGCGGTCATGTCCTGGGTCGAGCTGGGCATTTCACCGGGGGTCTTCCTGGGCCGGCTGGATGATCTGAGCATCGGGCACGTCATCGTGGGCCTGTCCAAGGCCCCGGTCTTTGCGCTGATCATTGGCGTGATCGGCTGCCACGCCGGCATGCGTGTGGGCAAGGACGCGGAATCCCTTGGCCGCATGACCTCGGCCGCCGTCGTCAGTGCGATCTTTGCGGTGATCATCGCCGACGCGGCCTTTTCGGTCTTCTTCGCCCGGATCGGTCTGTGAGCGGCGAAGCCGTGGTCCGCGTCCGCGGCCTGCGCACGCAGTTTGGCCCGCACGTGGTCCATGACGGGCTGGACCTGGACCTGCGGCAGGGCGAGATTCTGGGCGTGGTGGGCGGATCGGGGACCGGCAAGTCGGTCCTGCTGCGCGCCATCGTGGGACTGGAGGAAAGCCAGGGCGGCACGATCGAGGTGCTGGGCCGCCGGATCGGCGCGCTGACGGGGCCTGACGAACGTGCACTGCGGCAAAGCTGGGGGGTCATGTTCCAGGACGGGGCACTCTTTTCGGCGCTGTCCGTGCGCGAGAATGTCGAAGTGCCGCTGAAGGCCGTGCCGGGCCTGTCGGCTGAACAGCGGCGGGCCTTGGCGGAACTGAAGATTTCGATGGCGGGCCTTCCCTGGTCCGCGAACGACGCCTATCCGGCCGAGCTGTCGGGCGGCATGCGCAAGCGCGCGGGACTGGCGCGGGCCCTGGCACTTGATCCACGGATCCTTTTTCTGGATGAACCGACCGCCGGACTGGACCCGATCGGCGCCAGCGCCTTTGACCGGCTGATCGTCACGCTGCGCGATGCCCTGGACCTTTCGGTCTTTCTGGTGACGCATGATCTGGACACGCTGCACGCCTGCTGCGACCGTGTGGCCGTGCTGGCCGAGCGCAGGGTACTGACGACGGGCACCATGGCCCAGATGCTGCGCGTCGAGCACCCTTGGGTGCACCAGTATTTTCACGGACCCCGCGCCCGCGCCGCGGCCGGCAAGGACTGAGCGGATGGAGACGAAAGCCAATTTTGCCCTGATCGGCGCCTTCACCCTGCTGGGCTTCCTGGGCATCCTGGGCTTCGTGCTGTGGTTCGCGCGCCTGGAGCTGGATCGGCAATTCGCCCAATACGACGTCTATTTCCTGGACGTGTCCGGCCTTGGGCCCGCCTCCGAGGTGCGCTTCGCGGGTCTTCCTGTGGGCCGGGTCGTGGACATGCAACTGGCCCCCGACCATCCCTTGCCCGTGCGGGTCCGGCTGGAGGTCGGGCTGGACACGCCCATCCGCAGCGACAGCACCGCCGCGCTGGAGGTGCAGGGCGTCACGGGGCTGGCGCTGGTGGCGATCAGCGCGGGCTCTGCCCCCGCACCGCTGCTGCGCCAGGCGGCTGGCGCGCCGGTGCCGGTCATCCCCTCCAGCCGCTCGGCCCTGCAGACGCTCAGCGACCAGGGGCCGCAGATCATCAACCGCCTCGGCCTGGTGGCCGAGCAGCTGTCGCAACTTCTGGGTCCGGACAACCAGGGGCGGGTCGCGGCAATCCTCGGCAATGTCGAGCGGTCCAGCGGCAACCTGGACCAGGCGCTGGAGGATGTCGCCGTCGCCACCCGCGCCATATCCGATGCGGCCAGCGGCATCGGGGCAATGGCCGATCAGATGGACGGCCTTGGGGCACGGGCTGACGGGACGCTGGAACAGGTCGCGCAGGCCGCCGCGCAAGCCGGGACCGCCATGGCCAAGGCAACCGGCACCATGGCGCGTGTCGACGGCTTCGTCACCGAGGAGTTGATGCTCCTGACGCAGGAGCTGCGGCAGGGGGCGGCCGGGCTGACCGACCTGACCACGCGCGGTGCCACCACGCTGGACCGGCTGGATGCCGGCCTGGAGGCGGGGACGCGCGCCTTTGATGCGGCCGAGGGCGTGCTGACCCGCGAGATCGCCCCTGCGGCGGCGGACGCCCGAGCGGCCCTGGCCCAGGCACGCGAGGTGCTGGCGCGCCTGGCCGAGGATCTGCCCCAGATCAGCACCAGCCTGCGCGACGCCGCGCAATCGGCGGCGGCGGCCTTCGGGTCCCTGCGCAGCGTGATGGAGGGCGCGCGCGGGCCGGTTCAGGCATTCGCGGGCGACACGCTGCCCCAGATCACCCGCCTGTCGCGCGACATGCGGGCCCTGGTCGAGAACATGAACCAGCTGGTCTCCACCCTGCGCCGGAACCCGGCCCAGCTTCTGACCGGCCCCCGCACCCCAGAATTCCGCAGATGATGAGGTTCCCCATGCGCCTGACGTCGATCCTTCTGCTTGCCGGCCTCGGTGTCCTGCCGGGCTGCGGCGCGCTGCAGGCCCTGCAGGGAGAGCCCGATCGCGACCTGTTCGAGCTGCGCCCCCCTGCCGCCCTCTCCTGCGGCCCTGCCCGCATCGGAGAACTGGTGGTCGAGCCGCCCAAGGCCCGTGGCACGCTGGACAGCAACCGGATCATGATCCGCCCCTCGCCCCTGCAGACCCAATATCTGCCCGACGCGGAATGGGGCGATCCGGTGCCGGCGATGGTGCAGCGCCTGCTGGTGCGCAGCTTTGATGCGACAGGCAGCTTTCAGCATGTCGGCCGCGCGCCCCTGGGCCTGGCGGGCGACTATGCCCTGATCAGCGAGATCGAGGATTTCAACGCCGAAGCGGCGCCCGAGGGCACGCTGGTCCGACTGGCGATCGAGGCGCAGATGGTCAGCGAGATGGAGGCGGATGTCGTGGCGCGGGGCCGTTTCACCGCAACCGTTCCGGCCGGCAGCACCCGCACCGCCGACCTGATCCCGGCCTTCGACACCGCCGCGCGGCAGGTGGTGGGCCAGATGAGGGAATGGGGCCTGGCGGCGGCGGGGGTGCGGCCCGGCAGCTGCCGCTGACCGCAGCGGCCCCTGGCGGCAGTTCAGCCACGACCCAGGTTCGCCGCCCAGAACCTGAAGCGGCTGCCCCCGGTGACCTCCCGCGTCAGGCCCATCTGGGCAAGGCGGTTCAGCATGCGTTCGGCGGTGATGCGGCTGATGCCGGCCTCGACCTCGACCTGCATGGCCGAGGCCAGGGGACGCGCCGCCAGCACAGCGATCACGCGGGCCGGGTTGTCGCCCTTGATGCCCGCCGTGGCCGCGCGGGCCGAGGCCGCCCACCGGCTGATCTGGCGCACCGACTGCCGCGCGTCCTGCGCGCCCGCCCGCACCGCCTCCAGATGGGCCGAGAGCCGGTCCACGGGCGGGCCATAGGCCGTCCAGACACGCCTGCCATGCAGGCCAAGCGGGACAAAACGCAGGCATTCGCAGCCCGGCGCCATGTGGCGGGCCGACCAGGTGGCGCCCTCGGCGATCCGCTCGGGCGGCGACAACCCGGCCAGCCGCCACAGCATCAGCGTCAGCGGCCCGGTGGCCAGCGGGTGCAGGTCCTCCACTTCGGCCAGGGCGCCCAGGAACTCCTGGCCAGCTGCATCGAAGTCCGCGCCGCGCGGCCGCACGGCCATGGCCTCGCCAGCCATGTCCGAAGCGGTCTGGCGGCGATGCAGGCCCAGGAAACCTGCCAGATCCGAAAGATTGCCCTGCCCGTCCAGCCGCCGCAGCACCCACCGGGCCAGCCGCATGGCCTCGGGGTCCGACGTGACGCGCGCGCCGATCAGGTCGCGGCCGATCTCGTCCCGGCGCAGCACCAGCCCTTCGGCCCACAGCATCGCCTCGGTCTCGTCCAGCGCCAGGCGCTGGCACGCGCCCTGGGCCTCGGCCTCCGGCAAGGCGGCAAGGGTGGCATCCAGGCGTCCAAGCTCACGCGCGGCCTCGGCCAGGGCGGGGGCATGCGCCGCCTGCGCCTTGCGCCAGCAGTCAAGGTCGGGGCCCTGGGGCGCGGGTGCGGCGCGCAGGCTCATCCGGATGCCGTCGATGCGTCACTGTCCATGACGATACCCTAGCGCCGGGCCAACTGCGGCTCCAGTCTTTCCGTTCCGACCGTGACATTTGCATGCGGCCTTCGGAAATGCCTGCACGAAATCGTCGACAAAGCCCGGCAAAGCATTGCGCATCAGCATATTGACGCTGGCTTCCCTCTCGTGCTTTGGCTTGGATGTCGGTGCGGCGGGTCGGCGTCATCCCCGGTCAATCGCTGCCAAGGGAAACTCCGTGCCCACGCCAATGTCGATCAAGGGAACCCTGATGAGAGCTTCTTCGCCCCCGCGCGAGCCGAACAGCCTGACGGGCCGGCTGATGCAGAGGCTGGGACGTGCCCTGATGGCCAGGCGCAGCGTGACGCATGAGGTCGTCTTCAGCCTGGTGGCGGTCGCCGTCGCCACGGCGCTGCGCTTTCTGCTGGATGACACGCTGCCGCCGGGCTTTCCCTTCCTGACCTATTTCCCCGCCGTCATGCTGACGCTGGTGTTTTCCTCGCAACGGTCGGGGATCGCGGTGGGGGTGGCCTGCGGCCTGCTGGCCTGGTATTTCTTCATCCCCGGGAGCAGCAGCCCGATCGGCACGATCCTGGCCCTGGCCCTCTATACCCTGATCATCGCGACCGACATCCTGTTCATCACCGCCGCCACCCGCGCACTGGAGATGCGCACCGAGGCCGAGGAACGGGCGAAGGTCCTGGCTCATTCGCGCAGCCTGATGTTTTCCGAACTTCAGCACCGCATTTCGAACAACCTGTCCACCGTTGCGGCCCTGCTGCGCCTGCAGAGCCAGCAACTGGCGGATGAAACGGCGCGGCAGGCGCTGATCGCGTCGCAGACGCGGATCCGGTCGATCTCGCTCCTCCAGCGGCGGCTGCATTCGCCGGACAGGCAGATGCTGGATGCGGCCGATTACCTGCGTGAGGTCGCGGGCGACGTGGTCGAGGTTGCCGGCACCGGCCAGGTGGCGCTGTCCTTCCAGATGGACAGCCTGCCGCTGCCGCCGGATGCGGCCGTGCCCCTGGGCCTGATCGCCAGCGAGCTGATCATGAACGCCATCGAACATGGCGCGACTGTCAGCGGGGGCACCCCGGTGCGGATCGCCCTTTCGGTCCGGGGTGTGACGGAGCAGGGACGCACTGCGGCGATCTTGGAGATCGCGGATGAGGGCCGCGGCCTGCCGGCAGGCTTTGACCTGGCGGCGTCGGACAGCCTGGGCCTGATCGTCGCGCGCCAGTTCGCGACGGCGCTGAACGGCGAGCTGCGCCTGGAGCGGCGCGCGCAGGGAGGCACCGTGGCGCGGCTCGACTTTGCGATCGACGCGCCGCAGGAGGATGCCGGCGACCTGGCACTGTTCGGAGACGAGCCGCCACCCGCCCCCGGGACCATGCTGGCAGGCCAGGCGGCCCGGACGTAGCGACGCCCTAAGGGTCGAGGTGCCGGGGAGATCTGGCACGCAGCGACAGCTTGTGCCGCAGAAAGAAGCGCACCATCGCCCGCGACGCATCCGGCCCTGCCGGATCGACAAATCGCCCGGCACGCGACCCGCCCGACCACGCATGCCCGGACCCGTCGATCACCCATTCCTCGACCACCGGACGCCCCTGCCCCTTGCGATAGGCGGTTTTGATATAATGGCGGCCGCCCGGCACCTGTCCCCTGGTCTGGGTGTTGCGAAGGCCGCGAAAGGGTTCCAGCGCCCTGATCGCGATAAAGCGGCCGTTGCGCGGGTTGACCACCTTGTCGTCGCTGCCGTGAAAGATGATGGTCGGGATGGCGGCCGAGGGGCGGTTGCCGGGGCTGCCCTGCCCCATGGCCATCATGGCCGAGGTGCTGTCGCGCGCGGCCCCGACGGGCAGGCCGGAATGCGCGCCCACCGCCGCGAAGAGATCCGGATAGGCGTTTCCCAGGACCAGCGCGGCCGAGGCCCCGGCGGACAGGCCCGCCACATACACCCGCGCCGGGTCGACGGGATGCTTTTCGATGATCGCGCGCGTCAGGTCGGCCAAAAGCCCCGGTTCTCCGTCGCCACGACCCTGGTCGCCGCGGCGGAACCAGTTCCAGCAGCGGTTGGAATGGGCCTCGCGCGCCTGTTCGGGATAGAGGACCAGCATCTGGAACTCCTCGGCCAGCGCGTTCATCCGCGTGCCCTTGGCAAAGTCGTCCGCCGTCTGACCGCAGCCATGCAGCATGACCAGCAATGGCAGGGGCGTCCCGGCGGCCATGGCGGGAACATAGATCTTGAAGCGGCGCTTGCCCAGGTCGCAGCTATGGGTTCCGGCCCGGAACGCGGCATTGCGCGGCGGCGCGATCTTGCGGGGAAGGGGCGCGGGCGCGGCGCGCGGGGCGGGCTTTGGCTTGCGGGGCGCGGCCTTGGGTTTGGCGGGCGCCGCCATCTTCATAGCCGAGATCGTGGCCCGGGTCGCGGTCTGGAGCACGGCCGACATCATGCTGGACGGTGCTGTCGCCCCCTTCTTGCGGGAAGTTCTGCGCGTGGGCCGAAAACCGAGGAACATGCCGCCAAAACTTTCGCGAGTGGATAAGAGATCTCGGTCTAGATGGCCTTGGTCCGCCCGGGATGCAACGGCGACCATGGCTTTTGGACGGATCAATGCCGCCTCTCTCATGCGACTGCCGATCCAGGCGGCAGCGGGCCGGGCGCGCTTGCGCTTTCCGGAAAACGCAACTTTGTGAACCTGACTTCGGCGGGCGGCGTTGGTCACGACAACTCAGGAGAAAGCCATGTTCCGTATCTTCAAGTATTTTGCCATCTTCAAGATGATCCGCCGCTTCATGCGCCGCCGGTGATGCAGGACTGAGGGCCAGGGCCTGCGCCCGCGGGCGCCGTCCCTGCCTGCCCCCTGCCCTAGTCCCTTGCGCTCCAGGCCCGGTCGCAAACAGAGTAAAGGAAGGTGGCCGACCAGGTCAGCACCATGAAGCCACCAAGCGACTGCATCATGCTGACGATCCGAAGGGGCCCCGCGGCTTCGATCTGCGTATAGCCGAGCGTCACGAAGTTGATGCCGGAATAATAGATCAGGTCGTTCCAGGACCCGCCAAATTGACCGCTCAACCCGCCCATTCCGCTCCAGCTGACAATCAGCCGATACACGAAGGCGAATGCCAGGATTTGGAGCGTGTGCAGGGCGACCAAGCCCACGAAGACGATCATGATGGCGGTCTTTTCGGCCTCGCGTGCGTTAGGCTTGGCTGCACGGATCGCCAGAAGACCGTAGTGATGGGCGATGCCGAGGATGCAGACCAGTGTGAAGCCGAGCAGAAGCGCCATTGAAGTGTCCCTTGTGATCTGTGCAGGTGCACATCCTGCATACGGGTTTCACTCCTCATAGGGCCTACGGTTCAGTCCTTCCAGATGCCCCGCATGCAGAGCTGTCAGATGCAGTTCGACAGATTGACGCGGTGCCAGAGGTGCGTCTGCGGGCGCGGTCATAAGGGGCTGGGGCCTCTTGCGCCCTGTCTATGTCCTTCCGGATCATCAGGGGCAGAACGGCCGCATCATGGCACCAGCCTTGATCTGAAAGCGAGGGCGACTGCTATTTACCACCCATTTAGGCCGGATTGGCAGCGACGCAAGAACAACTTTCCACCAACCGCCACACATGCTCTTGGTCCACAGCAATGAATTGTTTCGCGAGTTCCGAGGCCGGGCGGCAGAAGGAAGCTAGCCGCACTGGCGTGCCTATTCTGCGGCAGAGTGGAAAACTTCACGCTGGACGGCGGGCTTTCAGGTCGAATTCGCTGTGGTGATAGTCTCTGTACCAGTCGACAAAGCGGGCGACGCCTTCGCGGATGTCGGTCTGCGGGCGATAGCCGGTCAGCCGCTGCAACAGTCCGGCATTGGCCCAGGTGGCCGGAACGTCCCCTGCCTGCATCGGCATGTAGTTGCGGATCGCCTTGCGGCCGGTTGCGGCCTCTATCGCATCGATGAAATCCTCCAGCCGGACCTTTTCGGAATTGCCGATGTTCACCACCCGAAAGGGCGCCACGGGGCTGAGGGAATCGCCTTCGACCGCCGTGTGGGGCGGGCCCGGGATCACGTCGATCAGCAGCCTGATGCCCCGCACGAGGTCGGTCACATAGGTGAAGTCGCGCCACATCTGGCCGCGATTGTAGATGTCTATCGGGCGCCCCTCGTAGATGCCCCGCGTGAACTTGAACAGCGCCATGTCGGGCCGCCCCCATGGCCCATAGACGGTGAAGAACCGGAACAGGGTGACGGGCATCTTGTGGATATGCGCCCAGGCATGGCCCATCGCCTCGTTCGCCTTTTTCGTGGCGGCATAGAAGGACATCTGGGTGTCGCACTTGTCGGTTTCGGCATAGGGCATCCGGGTGTTTGCCCCATAGACGGAACTGGTCGAGGCCATCAGAAGATGCCGGGCCCCCCGCTGGCGCGCTGCCTCCATCACGTTGAATGTGCCGATGATATTGGCATCCACATAGGCACGCGGGTTTTCGATGGACCAGCGCACCCCGGCCTGCGCCGCCAGATGGACCACCACGTCGGGGGCTGCCCGGGTGACTGCCCGCATCAGCGTGTCATTGTCCTCGAGCCGCGCCTCGGTCGCGGTAAACCCGGCCCGAGCGCGCAGCAGATCGTGCCGGGCGACCTTCAGCGACACGTCGTAATAGTCCGTCATGCCGTCATAGCCGTGAACGGTCCAGCCTTCGTCGATGAGGTGATTGGCCAGGTGGTACCCGATGAAGCCCGCCGTGCCGGTGATGAACGCACGCATGTGGCATCCTTTCCGTAAGCTGAGGGTCAGGTGCCGGACAAGCCCGGCTGCTGCAGTTGCAGCATCGTCGTGGCAGATGCGGAGCCGCCGCGTGGTGCAAGGGTCGCGCCCATCTGCCGAAACTGGTTTGGCACCCGCAGCAGTCTGAAAAACCCTTCGGCTTGCAGGCCTGCAAGAAATGCAGGGAATGATGTGATGATGGCGCCGCCATATCTGAGTGCTTCATCTCCGCTTTCCTCTCCGGCGCTTTTCCGGATCAATTGACAATTGATTTTGCGTATCCTGGGGAAAACCCGGGATACTTCCTTTTCAAATTCTCAATTGTGCGCAGTGCAGCAGCGCGACCAATTCCGTCTGGCGCGAGGTTGCAGTCTTGCAGAAGATATTGTGCAGATGAAAATTGACCGTGGGGCGACTGATCTCCAGCTCCTGGGTGATTTCCTGGGTCCGCTTCCCTTGCGACAACAGCTGCGCCACGTTCGTCTCCGAAGGAGTCAGACCCACGGCCTCGGCTATCAGGCACACGCCGTGATCCTTGGCCTCATGCGGCGAATACAGTAGGATGGCGGTCCCCAGCTTCTGCATGTCATCGGAGTAAAGGGGCTTTACCGTCACAAGCAGCGGGCCGGAAAGATGCCCGGTTTCCATGTGGCTCAAGAGCGTTGTGCTGCGGCAATCCTGGTGGCCGGGGCGCCTGAAGAACATGCTGCTCTCGGTGATGGAAAGTCCGGCCGTCCGCGCCAGCCAGTCGCGTATGGTCCGCGTGTCGCGCCCGGTCATCAGTTGCGCGGCGTCGTTCATGAAGATCGGCTGGCTCGCGCTGTTCATCAGCACGATGCCAAAGGAAAACCGCTGTGTCAGAGCCTTGTAGGCGGCCAAGAGGTCCAGGCCTGCAGCCGGCCGGGGTGCCTGGTCCCGCAGTGGCTCGGCGCGCCGGAGCCGCTCGGACTGGCGCAGATGGGCGATGATGGCGGCCACCAGCACCTCTCCGTCGACCGGCAAGGTCAGGTGATCGTCGGCCCCTGCGCGCCGTCCCGCCGCGATATGTGCGGGGGTGGCCTGGTCCGACAGCATCAGGATCGGTACGTCATCGAAGGCGGAACAGCTTTGGCGTATGAATCGCAAAAGCTCGATGCCATCCGCCCCTGCCAGCTGCGTGTTGCACAGGATCAGGTCAGGATGGTCCTTGGCCAGCAGCTGCATCATGCGCTGTGCGGACCGCGCTTCAAGAACACGGTATCCTGCCTGGGACAACGCCTTGCTGATATCCGTCATGGTCGCCCTGACGCTTTCGCAGACCAGGATCCGTGCCGCTGTCGTGATCTGCCGGGCGGTCATGACGCCGGCCCCGAAAACATTGGCAATGCGGGGCTGAATGTGCGGGTGGCGGCCTTGATCGTCCGTGTCACCGCCTCCACCATCCGGTCCAGCTCCTGCTCGGTCCAGGTCGGGTCGACCAGAAAGGCGAGGCTGGTTCGACCCAGCTCTTGCGCCACGGGCAAGGGGCGGGGCGGATGGTGCCGCGGTTCCGCGAATATCGCCTCGCGATAGATCTCGGGACAGGTTCCGGAAAAAACAGGCAGGCCCTGCCCTGTCAGGTCGGTCAGTAGACGGTCCCGCGTCCAACCCGGCGCCAGCCGCTCGGGGCGGATGAAGGCATAGAACCGGTACCAGGCATGGGTCACGCCCCGCGGAGGCATCGGGACCCGCAGCAGGGGAAGGTCCCGCAGACCGCCCGCCAGGCGCTGCACGTTCGCGTGGCGCGCCCGGTGCCAGTCCGGCAGGCGGCGCAGCTGGATCCTGCCGATGGCTGCCGCCAGGCAGGTCATGCGCAAATTGGTGCCGGGTCCCGCCGCATGGAGCCACCGGAAACCCGGCGGCGGGTCGGTCTGGAAGGTCAGGGCCCGATCCTTGCCGTGATCCTTGAAGCTCCAGATGCGGGCGAAAAGCGACGCGTCGTCGGTGACGATCATGCCGCCTTCGCCGCCGGTGGACATGATCTTGTCCTGGCAGAAGGAATAGGACCCGATCGTGCCAAAGCTGCCCACGGTGCGGTCGCCGATCCGGGCGCCGTGGGCCTGTGCGCAGTCTTCGATGACCCAGAGGCCGTGCGTACGGGCCAAGTCCATGATGGCGGGCATGTCGCAGGGCCACCCGGCCAGGTGAACCGGGATGATCCCCCGTGTGCGGGGCGTCATGACCGCCGCAATGGTGGCGGGCGTGATGTTCTGGCTGTCCGGATCGACATCCGCGAAGACCGGCACACCCCCCGCCAGCAGCACGCAACTGGCCGAGGCGACGAAGCTGCGGGGCGTGACGATGACTTCGTCGCCGGGGTTCAGCTCCAGCGCGCGCAAGGCAGCGTCCAGGGTGACGGTGCCGTTCGCCATGGCGATCGCATGGCCTGTGCCTGCATGTTCGGCGAATTCACGTTCAAACGCGGTGACGTCCGGCCCGGTCCAGGCATTGACCCTGCCTGACCGCAAAACCTCGGCGACTGCCGCGATCTGCTCCTCGTCGAAGACTGGCCAGGTGCGGGTGCGCTGCATCATCTATTCCACCATGCGGATGGCAACAAAGGCTTCGGCCGCTGCGCGATGGACGGTCGCACCGCGCAGCGTGGCCAATGCCCGCAGCGCCGTGCAAGAGCGTTCATGCGGTTCGCCGCGTTGCTGGCTAGCGAACAGGGCAAAGGCGTCCAGCTTGCGCTGGAGGGTGTCGGTGATGTCCACGAACAGCGTGGGCTGGAAGCCCGGCGTGAGGTAGGGCGCGTTCCAGTTCGTCTCGGAAAGGGTTTCATAAGTGAAAAACCGGCGGGGATAGGACGCCTGATGCGGCCGCAGGGCCACCAGGGTGGACTGGAAGCACAGCTGGTGGTCCAGGTGGATGTCGCCCGGATGCGGGGCGAAGACGGTCTGCGGCGCCACTTGGATGATCAGTGCGCCGATGGCGGCGTTCAGGTCGGCATGACCATACCGGTCCAGTTCCGCTGCCGGGCATTCCAGATAATGGGTCTGCGTCACCCCCAGGGCCTGATGCGCGGCAGCCGCCTCGGTGCGGACGGCGCGGGCCTGGTCCTCTGAGAAGCGCGGGGGCCGCCCCGAGGTGACGATGGCGACATGCACCTCGGCGCCCGCATCTGCCAGCCGCGCGATCGTGCCGCCCAGACCTAGCACCTCGTCGTCAGGATGTGGAGCCACGACCAGAACCGGTCCGCCGTCGTCAAGACACCCCATCACACACCCCAAGAATAGAATGTCGCGGCGGCGCCCGGCCATTCAGGTCCAGCAGGTCGATACATGCGCCGTCCCCGCACATGACGGTGACCACGTTGCCCGCGACCTGCTGCACCTGTCCCGGAAGGCCGATGAAATAGCCCTGTCGCGGATGCAGCCGCGCCCTGCTCACCCGGACTGCGGTGCCGTCCGCCATCCGCGTCACGGCCCCCGGATAGGGCGGCCCCACCGCACGGATCAACCTGTCGATGCAGGCGGCGGGACGGGTCCAGTCTATCTGTCCGTCCTGCGGCCTGCGGCGGGCGCAGATCGTGGCCTCGGCCTCGTCCTGGGGCGTTGCGGGGCGGTCCCCCGCCCGCAGCCGGTCCAGCAGCGGCGGCAGCATGGCGACCATCTCGGACACGGCGCGATCGTAAAGCGCCCGCGCCGTGATATGGTCGGGATTGATGTCGAATACGGCCTGCGCCGCCACGGGGCCGTCGTCGATGCCTTCCGCGATCCAGAACAGGGTCGCGCCGCCCCGGCGCTGTTCGGTCAGGATGTGCCACGGGATGACTCCGCGCCCGCGCATGCGCGGCAGGGCCGATGGGTGAAACCCCAGGACCCCCAAGGACGGCAGCGCCCGCAGTTCGGCCCCCACCAGTTGCGACCACCCGATGATCAGCACCAGGTCGGGTGCCGCATTCCTGATTGCCGCGAGACAGGCCTCATCATCCGTGCGCGCCGCACGGCAGAGGGGGATCGCATTGGCCTCGGCCAGAGGACCCAGGTCGAAGAAGTCGGAATGTGCACCTGCCTGATCCTGCGGCAGGGTCACGATCAGCACCGGGCGATGTCCTGCCGCACAGATGGCTTGCAGCGCCTGCGCCGACCCTTCCACCGCACCGACGAACGCGATTCTCACGACGCCTCCCTTGGCTGGGCCAACAGCCCGCGGGTGAACCAATCGAGGGCCTGGTGCACCCGCGGCTCGTCGCGCCTTTCGCCGAATAGCGCGGTAGCCGCGGTTTCGAGAAGGATACGTCCATCCAGAATGGCCGACCGGTGCGCCACATACCACAGGTCCAGCGCCAGCTTTTCGCGGTCGTCCAGCCGCGTATTGCCGCTCACCTGCGCCCACCCGGTCAGGCCCGGACGGACAGAGTTGCGCATCCGCCCCAGGGCGCCGAATTGCGCAAGGGTGGCGGGCAGCAAGGGCCGCGGCCCGACCAGCGCCATGTCGCCCCGCAGGATCATCCACAACTGAGGCAACTCATCCAGACGCAGCCGCCGGACAAGCCGCGTGAACGGGGTCACCCGCATCCCGTCCGGCAACAGAGCTCCGTCGGCTCCGCGCCGGTCGTTCATCGTGCGCATCTTGCACAGAGTGATGGTCTTCCCGTCCTGTCCCACACGATCCTGACGAAAAAGCAACGGCGGGCCCAATATCAGCCGGATCGTAATTGCCGCGCCGATTTGAATTGGCAACGTCAGCACGTACAATATTGCAACCAGAGGTAATTCAATCCAGCGGCTCATACACGTCGTACCCTACACTATAAAGGCAGGACACCGCGCGACAAAAGGAATGACCCCTTTGTCCGAATCACCGCCATTATCGCCATACATTAAATGTCGCTTATGACATCGCGTGAATCAATATTCATGTTTACCGAATCCGGTTTTGCCTCATAATCAAAAAAAGGCTTCCGATGTGTCATGCATGGTTTCTGAATGCCGACGCCAAAGGTTCTACATGTAATTACAGGAACCTCGATCGGGGGCGCCGAAATGATGCTGTTTCGGTATCTGCGGGCCATGGGACCTGCCAAGGACAGGCACCGGGTCGTGTCGATGATGCCCCCGGGGCCCGTGG
This sequence comes from Paracoccus sp. T5, assembly GCF_048538155.2. Classification (GTDB taxonomy): domain Bacteria; phylum Pseudomonadota; class Alphaproteobacteria; order Rhodobacterales; family Rhodobacteraceae; genus Paracoccus. The sequence goes on along the minus strand of NZ_JBLWIC020000002.1, from coordinate 375,509 downwards.
CGGAGCGCATCGCGCAATTGGGAGTCCGGGTGGACAGCCTGCATGTCGATGTGGTCTGGAACATTGCCGGGGGGGTGATCCGGCTGCAGCGCCTGATCGACAGGCTCGAGCCCTGCGTGGTGCAGGGGTGGATGTATCATGGCAGCCTCTTGGCCTCGCTGGCGGTGCGGCTGGCGCGCCGCGAGGAGGTCGGGCTGGTCTGGGCCATCCACCATTCGCTGTCGGAACCGCGCCGGGAAAAGCGTGCGACGCGTGCGGTGTTGCACGCGCTTTGCCGGCTTGGCGGCCGCACCGACGTCATCACCTATTGCGCGCGCCAGGCCTGTCAGCAACATGTGGCCTTCGGGTTCCCGGCAGACCGGAACCAGGTCGTTCCGAACGCTCTGGACTTGTCCGAATTCGCGCCGGATCCCTTGGCTCGCAGCCGGCTGCAGGCGGCGGCAGGGATCCCCCGTGGGCGACGCATCATCGGCACGATCGCCCGCAGCCACCCCATGAAGGATCACGCCGCCTTCGTGGCCGCGCTTGCCTGCCTCCTGCGGGAGGGCCATGACGTGCAGGGCGTCCTGATCGGGGCGGGTCAGCCCGACGGCCCGGCGGTCCAGGCCGCCCGGGCTGCCGGAATTGCCGACCGGATCGTGGCGCTGCCCGCACGTGACGACATCGCGGCGCTGGTGCCGGGCCTGGACGCCTACCTGCTGTCCTCGGCTTGGGGAGAGGCGCTTCCCGTGGCCGTGGCAGAGGCCATGGCCGCCGGCGTCCCGGCCGTGGTGACCGATGTCGGTGACAGCGGGTGGCTGGTTCAGGATTGCGGGGAATCATGCCCGCCGCGCCGCCCCGACCTGATGGCGAAGGGCCTGGCCCGCATCCTGGCCCTGTCCCCCGATGACCGCTGCGCCCTAGGCCTGGCATGCCGCGCCCGCATCGAACATGTCATGTCGATGCCGCGCTACGTCGGAACTTACGCCCAGATCCATGCCGCCGCCATGTCCCGACGAAGCCGCGCGCGCCCGGTGGGAGCACATGCATGAACATGCTGGCGCAAAACCAACGCGGCGCTCCTCCGTCCGAAAGCTGGTCCGAGCGGCTGGACACGGACGAGCTGATGCAGCTGATGCGTCGGAACCTGTGGCTGATGATCGTGATCGCCCTGGCGGTGACGGGGGCAACCGCTGCCTATCTGTCGATGCGCATCCCGGTCTACCGCACCCAAGGCGCCATGGTGCTGACCAATTCCGAGATCCGGATGAGCCAGATCGACACCCAGCTGCAAAGCTACGAGCTGACGCGGGCGCGGGTCGAGACGGAACTGGACGTGCTGCGATCGCGCAGCTTTGCCGAACAGGTCGCCCGGTCCATTGGCCTGTTTGACGATCCGGAGTTCCTGCCTCTCCCGCCCGGCCCGGAAAACCCCGACACTTCTGTCGAACATGCGCGGGCGGTGATCGAGAAGCTGCTGGCGTCCTACATGCTGCGCCGCAACGGCGAAAGCCTAGTCATCACCGTGCAGGCCGAGGCGACCACGCCCGAACTGGCGGCCCGTATCGCCAACGGCGTCGTGGTCAGCTTCATCGAACTGTCGCGGACCCGCCAGACCAGCATCATCGACAGCTCTACCTTCCATCTGAAGAACCAGATCGAGAACATGGGCGGCACCCTGTCGCAGCGCCAGTTCGAGCTGGCTGACTTCATCCGGCGCAACGCGCTGGACGATTCCGGACTGCCCGACCGTCTGCGCCGCGAGGCAAGCCACCTGGCGGCGGTCCGATCCGTGATGGAAAGCGAAGGCCGCCTGGCGACGCCCGAGGCGCAGCGCGTCGTCGCCGAACTGGCCGATCTCGACGGACAACTGTCCGAGCGGACCCTGAACGACCTGGAGCTGGGCCGCATGCACCAGGCGGTCGAACTGTTGTCGTCGCGCTATCGGACCGCCGTCGAAAGGCTGAGCGACCTTGAACGGCAACGCGACCTGATTCAACCCGACGCCAGGCAAATCACCGTGGCGGAATTGCCCCAGGAGCCGGCGGGCCCCGATTTCGGGCTGACGCTGGCGGCGAGCGTTCCGGCGGGACTGATCCTGGCATTCGTGCTGGCGCTTTTGCGCAGTGTCGTCAGCCAGCGCCTCTGGGACGACACGCAGTTGGCGCGGATCGGCGGCCTGACGAACCTCGGCATGGTCCCTCATCTCCGCCGGCGGGGCATCCTGCTGCGCCGTCCGCGACCTGTGGATGTCGTGAAGGAAGAGCCCGACGCCGCCTACAGCGAGGCAATGCGCTCGCTGGTCACCATCTGGTCGAACCTGCCCGGCTCCGACGCCACTGCCCGGGTGCTGATGATCACGTCGGGCTTTGCCAGGGAAGGACGCACCACCATTGCCGTCTCGATGGCCGCCACCGCGGCACTCGACGGCCTCAGGGTCCTGTTGTTGGACATGGACACGCACAGCCAGGGCGCCAGCCGCAGCCTGGGTCTGGCGACCGCCGAGCTCAGCTTCGGGCAGGTCGCGGAAGGGTTCGTGCCGGTGTCCGATGCGCTGCAGACGGTGGGTGGCCATGACAGGTTTGACCTGCTGGCCTTCAGGCGCGGCGCCCAGCTGACACCGCGCGTCCTGCGCTGCTTTGCCAGCCGGGTCCTGCCGCAGCTGAAACAATCCCATGACCTGATCATCATCGACACGCCGCCCGCCTTGGCCTTTGCCAATGCCGTCCGGTTGGCGGGCGTGGCTGACGAGGCCCTGCTGATTGTGCGGGCGGGAAGGACGACGCTGCGAACGGCAGACAGCGCCCTCGAAAAGCTGCGCACCAACGGGTGCATGGTGCGCGGCGCGGTGATCAACGATGTCCGCACCGGGCGGTACCGGCAATTGACCAAGGGTGACCACCATGGCTAGGACTGCTGGATCATGGGCCGTGGCGATATGCTTGGCGGTCCAGGCCAGCCCGGCAACCGCCACCGCCTTTCCCGGTGCCGAAGGTTATGGCGCCACGGCCGAGAGCTGGCGTGGAGGCCGGGTGGTCGCCGTGACCTCCCTGCGCAATGAGGGGCCGGGTACCCTGCGGGCCTGTGTCGAGGCAGAGGGCGCCCGGGTCTGCATCTTCAAGGTGGCGGGGACCATCACGCTGGACCGCCCGCTGATGATCCGGTCCGATGTCTATGTGGCGGGGCAGACGGCCCCGGGGGGCGGGATCCAGCTGCGGCTTGGCCGATCTGCCACCGGGCCGCTGGTGGTCAAGAACGCCCGCGACGTCGTCATCCGGTTCCTGAAGATCCGCCCCGGCACCGGCGGCGGGGTGTCGGCCAATATCGACGCGGTGACCGTCGAGAACGCGCAGCGGGTCTATCTGGGCAACCTGTCGATGGCCTTCGCCAGCGACGAGACGTTCAACGTCCACGTGGCCGGCAGCACGGTGCGCGACATCACTCTGGCCGACAGCATCCTGGCCTATAGCCTGGACCGCGCCAACCATCCCGAGGGCCGGCACTCCAAGGGCGCGCTGATCTGTTCTGACCAGGGCACCGGGAACCAATGCGGGCGGATCAGCCTTCTGCGCAACCTCTTTGCCCATCACCGGGATCGCAACCCGGACATCAAGGCCACCGCGATCGGCCCGGTCGAGGTCATCAACAACATCTTCTACAACCCGATCAGCCAGTTCGGCGAGTTCTACGACCTGCTGGGTGATACGACCGTCGCCTATGCCGGCAACCTGGCATTGACCGGGCGATCCACCACCGACCGTGCCGCCACCGCGGTCGAGGGTTTCGACTGGAGCCCGGAACATGCGCTGGCAATATGGGCGCAGGACAACCTTGCCTTTCGCTGGACCGGTTGCACAACACGCCGCCCGATGCCGGTCCTGGACCCGGTCGCGCAGGATCATCCCGCGCCTGCGCCCGTCAGGCTTACCGTCAGGCCGATGGCCGCACCGGCGGTGGAGGGGACCCTGCCCGCCCGGGTCGGCGACGTGCTGCCCGGCGGCGGTCATCGCGACAGCCTGGACCGCCGCGTCCTGTCCGATCTGGCCAATTGTCAGGGGCATGTGATCGATGCGCCGGCGCAGATCGGTGGCTGGCCCCCGATCCCGGCAGCCGCCGCGCCACCTGACCGCGACCGCGACCATTTTCCCGATGCCTGGGAGGCGGCCCGTCCCGGAATGGACCCCGCGAGGCCCGACGACCCGTGGAAGTCACTGAACGGGACCACCGCCCTGGAGCTTTGGCTGGCGGAACTGGCGGGTGACCTGTGAGCGTCGAGGCACATCACCTGCCGGGCACTGCCGGTTTGCGCAGGCGCCTGGCCGTGAACCTGGCCTGGATCGGCTCGTCGCAGGCGGTCATCACGCTGCTGGGGCTGGCCTCGCTGGCCCTGACGGCGCGCGCCCTCGGGCCGGCAGGGCTGGGGGTGCTGGCCTTCATCGAGGCCTATGCCCGCATGATCGCCCGCCTGGTCCATCCCGAGCCGTGGCAGGCGCTGATCCAGCACGGCACGCGGGCGCTGGAACGCGATGACGCGGGGCGTTTCGGGCAATTGGTATGGCTGTCGCTGCTGGCCGACCTGCTGGGGGGCCTTCTGTCCGCGGGAATCGGGTTGCTGCTGGCCCACTGGGTTGCGCGCTGGCTGCAGGTGGCGTCGGACCACGAACAACTGCTGATGCTGGCGGCGGCGGCGACGCTGATCGCGCCCCGCCCGACGGCGATGGGCCTGCTGCGGATCTATGACCGCTTTGATCTGCTGGCCCGCATCGACATGACGATCGCCCTGTTGCGGCTGGTGCTGATTGCGCTGATCTGGTCGATGGGGATGGGCCTTGCCTGGTTCGTGGCGCTGATGGTGGTCTGGACCTTGGCCGAGAACCTGGTGCCCATGGCGCTTGCCTTGCGAGAGATGCGCCGGCGCGGGCATGCCGTGCGCAGCGCATCCGTGCGCGGCATCCTGCAGGACAATCCCGGTCTGCTGCGGCTGTTCGTGAACAGCAACGTCAATGTCACATTGCGCCAGATGCGCCAGCGGCTGGACATCATCCTGCTGGCCGGTGTCCTGCCGGCATCCGCACTGGGCCTGTACCAGCTGGCGCGCCGCATCGGCGACGCGGCCCTGCGGATCGGGCGACCGCTGACGCAGGTCTTCATGCCCGAATTCGCGCGCCTCGCCGCTCGGGAGGAATTCGGCACCCTGCGCCGCTTGGTGCTGGCGGGGTCGCTTGGGCTGGGGGTCGTGCTGCTGGTGCTGCTGGTGCCGCTGGCGCGCGGCATGGACCGCATCCTGCCCTTCCTGTTCGGACCGGCTTTCGCGGATGCTGCCGGGACGGTGAACCTCATGGCGGTGGCCATGGCCCTCTACATGGCCAGCATGTCGCTCGGGCCGGCCCTGATCAGCCTGGGGCGCGACCGCGCCATGACGGTCATCAGCGCGGTGACCACGCTGCTGTTCTTTGCCATGCTGATCCCCGCCGCGTGGATCTGGCAGGCTGAAGGGGCTGCGGCCGCGCATCTGGTCTCGAATGCGCTGTGGCTGGCGGCGTCGGCGACGGTGGCCTGGGCGGCCCTCGGGCGATCCGGGGGTCATGGCCGATGACCGCTGCGGCAGCCCCGGTCCGGCAATCGGTGCAGGTCGACACGGGCTTCGCGCTGGCCTGCCTGGCGGTGTTCCTGTCGCCGATGAACTACCTGCGGCTGCCGGGCCTCTATTTCACCGCCACGGACCTGGTCGCGGTGATCGGGCTGTTGGTGATGCTGAGAGCGCGCCAATTGCCGCGCCGGCCCTTCGGCGCCGCCACCGGCCTGTGGATGAGCGGGTTTCTGTTGCTGGGCGGGGGGCTGATGCTGGGGTCCATCGTCAACGGCTGGCCGGTCGACCTGCTGGTGATCCTGATGCAATACGCATTTTCCCTGATCGCGCTGCCGCTGCTTTTGGCGGGGCGGCCAGCTGCGCAGGTCACCGTCATGCTGCGGGTGCTGATGTATTCCATCACCTTCGTGATGCTGTTCGGCATCTGGGTGTTCCATTTCGTGCCTCACCCGCCCGTGGAGTTCGTCACCTTCTCGGGCCGTCTGCAATCGCTGGTCGAACGGGAAAACGAGTGCGCCGCCCTGGGAGCCATTGCCCTCATCCTGCTGGTCCATTTCTGGCAAAGCGGCACCGCACGGGTGGCAGAGATCGTGATCGCCCTGCCCGCCCTGCTGTATGGCATCATGCTGACGGGATCGAATACCGGCATCATGGTGCTGGCAATCGGGATCATGGTGCTGACGCTGCTGAGCGGGTCGCCCCGGACCATGGTGATGCTGGGCCTTGCCGCTGGTACAGTGGCGGCCCTCCTAGTCACGGGCGGCGACGTCCTGCTGCCCGAGGTGTTCCGCGACCGGGTGCTGAACGGCATCCTGGCCGGAGACGTCGAACAGGCCGGGACCTTCTCGGACCGCGTGATGCTGATCCAGGAGGCGATCCGCATCGCCCCCGACTGGCTTCTGGTCGGGATGGGGGCCGACCAGTACCGCTATTTCAGCGCTTACGGCCACCCGGTCCACAACACCTATCTGCTGCTGCTGAACGAGGGCGGGCTGCTGTCGCTGTCGGGCCTGCTGCTGTTGCTGCTGACCGGGCTACCCGCAGCCTTCCTGGCGCTGTCAAGCGGCCCCACGCGCAAGAACGGCGCACTGACACTGACGATCCTGCTGATCTATGCCTTGGTCCTGAGCACCTTCCCGCATTTCTACGCCCGGTTCTGGAACGTCCCGCTGATCCTTGCCCTGTCGGTGTCCTGCGCCTGTCGCCGCGACGTGGTTCCTGGGACGACCCTGCCCGGAAAGGATGTGATCCATGCCTGACCCTCATATTTTCCCCCCGGTGATCCGCGTGCTGGCGGTGGGGCTGTCGATGCTGGTGCCGATGGCGGCCCCGGCGGACCCCTATCGGCTGCATCCGCAGGATCGGCTGCTGATCCGCGTCCTGACCTGGGAATTCAGCCAGAGCGCCCAGATGTCCCTGGACAAGGTGTCGGGCGAATACACCATAACACCCGAAGGCCAGCTGCAGCTGCCGCTGGCAGGGCCGGTGCATGCAGCGGGACAGTCGCTTGCGGAACTGTCCGTGGCGGCCTCGGACATGCTGCGCCGTGCCGCGGGCATGCAGGATCCTCTGCATGTGTCGGTCGAACTGGTCTCCAGCGCGCCCGTCTATGTGATGGGTGCGGTGCAGACGCGCGGCGCGGTCGCGTTTCGCCCCGGCCTGACGGCGCGCCAGGCGCTGGCGCTGGCGGGCGATCTGTACCGCGTCACCGCCGCCAACGACATGATGCGCAGCGTCGCCGTGACCGGCGATGTCCTGGCATCCGAGGACAGACTGCGCCGCCTGCGGCACGAGGAAGGGCTGGTGAAGGCCGAACTGGATGCCCTGTCAGCCCAGACTTCCTCGGATCCCGCACCCGCCGACCCGCCCGCCGCCGGTGCCGCTGACGACGGCGACGTGCAGGCCCGCCTGCTGAAGGCCGACCGCGAAAGCCGCCGCACCCGCGCCGCCAGCCTGCAGGACCTTCAGGACCTGCTGACAAGCAAGATCGATCGCCTGGACCAGCAGATGACCCTGCGCGACGAACAGATCGGCACGGTCAGCCGCGACCTGCAGGATATCCAGAGCCTCAAGGACAAGGGGTTGGCCGCGAATGCGCGGGTAACGGCGCTGTCGACATCGCTGAACGACCTGGAGGCGCGGCGTCTGGAGTTGGAGACGACGCTGCTGCTGACGGAGCAACAGCTGAACCAGGCCGAGCGCGACAGCGGCACGATCGAATTCGACGCGCTGACGCGGCTGCTGCTTCGGCTTGGTGAATTGCAGTCGGAAATCGCACGCGAGGAAATATCGCTGTCGACGGCCAGGCAGCTGCAGGTCCAGATGCTGATCGGGCAAGGGACCGGGCCGTCCGACGAACCGGTCGCGCGGCCGGTCTTTACCATCATCCGCCCCGGTGCGGGTCACCTGAGAGGATCGCCCGATGCCCTGCTTGCGCCCGGCGATACGCTGGAGGTCACGCTGCCCGCCATGGATCAGATCGCGGCGGGCCCATGACGGCGGCTCATGCCATCCTCTTTCCCTTTGTCGGCGGCGATGTCGTCGGCGGCAGCCACTTGTCGGCGCTGCGCCTGATCGCGGCACTGGACCCTGGCCGGTTTCGCCCCCGCATCGTCCTGCACGGGGGCGGAGGGCGGTTGGCCGGACTGATCGAAGATCACGGCCTGTCCTGGGATCGGCTGGATCACCCGGGCATCATCGCGCCCCGCTATAGCCGAGAACCGGGCAATGTCTCATTGCCGCGTTATCTGCTGGCCTCTGCCGGGGGGTTGCGGCGCCTCCTGACGGATTGGGGTATCGATCTGGTCCATACCAACGACGGCCGGATGCATGCCAACTGGGCCCTGCCGGCGCGCCTGGCAGGATGCCGACTGGTCTGGCATCATCGGCAGAGCCCCACGGCCCTGGGCGTCAACCTGATCGCGCCGCTGCTGGCACACAGGATCATCGGCGTGTCGCATTTCTCGCGCCCCGCCCGCCCGGTCTGGCCCCTGCGCGACCGGTTCCGGGTGATCCCCAGCCCGTTCGACCTGGCAGCGATCCGCCCGGACCGGCACGCATCGATGGCCCAGATCCGCACTGCCATCGGCGCCATGCCCAGTGCGGTTGTCCTGGGCTATGTCGGGGTGCTGAACCGCCGCAAGCGCCCCGATCATTTCGTCCGGGTGATCGCGCGGCTGCACCGCGACATTCCGGATCGGGACATTCACGGTGTGATCCTGGGCCGGGCCGAGCATCCGGACGATCCGGTCATCCGGAACTGCATCGCCCTGGCGGCAGAGCTTGGCATCCGGAGCAGGCTTCACCTGCTGGGCCACCGGTCCCCCATAGAACCGTGGCTGGCGGGCCTGGACGCATTGCTGGTGACGGCGCTGGACGAACCCTTCGGGCGCACCCTGATCGAGGCCATGCACCTGCATGTGCCGGTCGTCGCCACGCGCCATGGCGGCAACCCCGAGGCGATCCAGGACGGGAGGACCGGTTACCTTGTCGAGGCCCGTGACCCCGCAGCCTTTGTTCCGCCCCTGCGCCGCCTGATGGAGGATCCAGAGCTTCGTGACCGCATCACGGACGCCGCCGCCCGCGGGCTGGAGCGCTATGCCTCCGACATTCATGTCCGTCACGTCCAGGACCTCTATTCCGACCTGCTGAAACCATCCGCTGCCACCCGGAAGAAGGTCCGCCATGTCTGACCCAAGGCTTCCCAGCTTCATCATCGCAGGGGCCGCCAAATCGGCCACGACCTGGCTGCAGCAATCGCTGCAGGGATCGCCGCGCATCTTCATGCCCGCACCCGAGCCGCATTTCTTTTCGCGCCACCACCAGGCCGGGATCGCCTCCTATGCCGCCCTGTTCGCGGACGCCGGCGCCGGCGCGATCATCGGCGAAAAGTCGAACTCCTACCTGACCACGCCCGGCGCCGAGGCACGGCTGCATGCCCATCTTCCCGACACCCGCTTGATCTTTCAGCTGCGCGACCCGGTGGAGCGCGCCTATTCCGACTATGCGATGCTGTTCCGCCGGGGGGAGGTCGATGGCGACATTGGGCGGCACCTTGATCCTGACCGTGCTGCAACGGGCCGCTTCCTGCATGACGGCTGCTATGCCCTGCACCTGAGCCGGTTCTATGACCTCTTTGCACCCGAACAGATCCTGGTGCTGCTCTATGAACAGATGACGCAGGCGCCCGGACGACAGCTGGACCAGCTGGCCGCCCATATCGGCTTGCAGGGCGCGTTGGCACCCCCGTTGAGGGACCGGGTCAAGGATGCGCGGTCGGCGGCCGTGCCCCGGCCGCTTCGACGCCTGCTGGCACCGTTGCGACCCGCCCTGGACCCGCTGCGCCAGACGGCGTTGATACGGGGGCTGCGCACCCTGGTCGCGCGGCCTTACGAGTATCCTGCGCTCGACCCGGTCCTGAGGGCAGAGATCGCCGATTTTTATCGGCCCCACAATGCGGCGCTCATGGGATTGACGGGAATTTCGCTGCGGCCATGGTCGCAGGACCGCACACCGGCCGACGACCAAGGGATGCGGAAAACCAACCTGCCGAGCAAAAACCGCCCGGATGCGGATTTAGTTTAATTCAGGAACAGCGAAATTTATATGTCCGTTAGGTGAAGATACTTGGCCGATTTCAACTAATAATTGACTGGCGCTTACGGCATGAGTTTCTCGCCTGATCAAAGCGAAAAATTCTTCAGTGCAATCGACTATATTTCAACCAATTGGGCTTGATCTATACATTTGGATAGGGGCTATCCGATCGTACAGGGCCCTGCTCTCGCAGCCGTGATACACTCAAATCACCTGGATATACTCGATCATATTTTCTCCGACGGGCAGTATATGCGTGGATGGTAGGCATGGTTTGGGACTTTGGATTTCCGCATGATGCCGATCGGGACTGGCGGCTTACTCGGAATCCCGTTCGCCATAAATCAGAACTTGTCGCCAACAAACGGCTTGTAGCCGCGGATGCCGTGGCGGTCGCGGTCGCCGCCTGCATTGCCACGGTTCTGTCGGCTGGCGCACATTTCGACTGGACCGAGCTGTCCGCCTTGCCCCTGTTCATCGGCCTTTCCCTGGTGGTGATGTTGCCGCTCATGGTGGTGGCCGGTTTCTATTGCCGGCACAGCCAATCCTCTTCTCTGCCTGACCTGACCATGCTTGTCCCGGGGACGGCGCTGGCGGTGGCAGGTAGCCTGGTAATGGCCCGGGGAACCAACTGGCTGCCCCAGATCCCTTTGACGACCTTCCCGATCATGTTTCTGGCCCTGCTGCCCATGCACGGCGCCGCCCGGCTGTCGGCCCGCGGGCGGGAGCTGATCCGCCGCCGGCAGCGTCTCCGGGACAACGAGGTCCCCGTGCTGATGATCGGTCTGGGCGCGACAGGCGACCTGTTTCTGCGGGCGGTGCATCAAGGCCTGTCGGCTTACCGGGTGATGGGCATCATCGACAGTTCGATGGACAGCAAGGACCTGCTGTTCCACAGTGTTCCCATCCTGGGATCGGTCCACCAGCCCCAACCCGTCATCGACCGACTGATGGCCAGTGGAAAGCTGCCCCGCTGCCTGCTTCTCACCGAGGCGGTCAGCCATTTCGACAGCGACGGCATGGCCGTCCTTCTGACCTGGGCCGAGGCGCATGGCATCAAGGTCAAGTCGCTGCCCAACCTGACCGAGCCCGTCAGCCACGACACCTCCTGTCACGAGATCGACCCCGAGGACGTGCTGATGCGCCCCCAGAAATCGGTGGAGCGCCAGCTGCTGCGTGCCACCTATCGCGGGCAGAAGGTGCTGGTCACCGGCGCCGGCGGATCGATTGGCGGCGAAATGGTGCGCCAGCTGGCGTCGCTGCAGCCCTCCGAACTGGTGCTGATCGAGAACTGCGAGCTGAACGCCTATCAGATCGACCGACTTCTGGCGCGGCATTTCCCGCAGGTGCCCCGGCGGCTGCACATCTGCTGCGTCCGCGACGCGGCGCATGTGAACGCCATCTTCCAGGCACACCGGCCGGACCTGGTGTTCAATGCCGCCGCCCTGAAGCACGTCCCGCTGGTCGAGTTGAACCCCTGCGAAGGAGTGCTGACGAATGTCATCGGCACCCGCAACATCTGCGATGCGGCCCGCGCGGCCGGTGCCCGCGCGGTGGTGCAGGTGTCGACCGACAAGGCCGTCAACACCACCAACGTGATGGGCGCGACCAAGCGCGTCGGGGAATTCTATTGCCAGGCGCAGGACCTGATCACCCGCGAGATCGGCTGCGACACACGGTTCTTCACCGTGCGGTTCGGCAATGTGCTGGGATCATCGGGGTCGCTGATCCCGCTCTTTCAGGAACAGATCGCCCGGGGCGGACCGCTGACCGTCACCGATCCGCAGATGGAACGCTATTTCATGACCATCCGCGAGGCGGTCGAACTGACCCTGCTGGCGGCGGCTCAGGGCCTGAAGGACTGTCACGACACCGGCCGCATCTTCGTGCTGGACATGGGCTCCCCGGTGCGCATCGTCGATCTGGCGGAGCGGATGATCACGATGGCGGGAAAGGTCCCCGGAAAGGACATCAAGATCGAATTCGTCGGGATCCGCCCCGGCGAGAAGCTGTTCGAGGAACTGTTCGACCGCAATGAACGGATCGTGCCGGCCGGATTCGCCGGGGTGACCTGCGCCATTCCCCATCCGGTTCCGATATCGCGGCTTCGTGCGGCCATGCTGCGGCTGGAAAAAGCCGCACGGGCTGGCGATGAGGACCTGGTGCGCGCCGGGCTGTCAGACCTGGTTCCGGGTTATGGCACGCCCTCGACAGCGCCCGAACGGGCGATGTCCAACAACGTCCAGCTGCCCCGAAACAGGCCTGTCGCCGTCGGAGCGGTCGCATGAATACCGTCGCGACCCTGCCACCGCTGGCTCCGCCACGCCCGCAGACCGTGCTGGTGATCGCCAGCCTGGCATGGTCCCTGGTGAACTTCCGGCTGGATCTGATGCGCCGCATGCGGAGGCATGGTCACCGAATATTGGCCGCTGCCCCTGATTTCGACACCTCGACCGAGACCGCCCTCCGCGCCGAAGGGATCGAGCCGCTGAGCCTGCCGATGGATCGCACCGGCCTGAACCCGTGGTCCGATCTTCAGACATTGCGATCGCTGCGGCGCATGCTGCGGGACCGGCGGCCCGACCTGGTCCTGCCTTATACCATGAAGCCCATCATCTATGGCTGCCTGGCCGCGCGGCTTGAGGGGGATCTGCGCTGCTGTCCCCTGTTCACCGGGCTGGGCTATGCCTTCTGCGATCCGTCACCGTCCGGCAAGCGGCGCATGGTGCGTGGCGTGTCCATCGCGCTGCACCGCATCGCCACCCGCAACACGCGGCTGGCCTTCTATTACAACCCCGCCGAGGCGCGCGACCTGCGCAGGTTTCGCCTGGTTCCCGCCCATGCGCGGCTGGTCGCCATTCCGGGGTCCGGGGTCGACACCGACCGGTTCCATCCGACGCCGCTGCCCAAGGGCCTGCCGGCGTTTTTGTTCGTGGGACGGATGCTGCACAGCAAGGGCGTAGACGATCTGGTTGCCGCCGCGCGGCAGCTGCTGGCCGAAGGACACCGGTTTCGCCTGGATCTGGTGGGGCCGCGCGACAGCAACCCCGATGCGGTCAGCGATGCAACACTGCGGGCCTGGCAGAGCGCGGGGATCACCTATCACGGCGCCACGCGGGACGTGCGCCCCCACCTGCAGGCTTGCCATGTCTTCGTTCTGCCCACCCGACTGCGCGAGGGTGTGCCACGGACCATTCTGGAGGCGATGGCCTGTGGGCGCCCTGTCATCACCAGCGATGCCCCAGGCTGCGGCGAAACGGTCGTGGACGGTGAAGCCGGCCTGGTCGTGCCGATGGGCGATGTCGCGGCTCTGGCCGCCGCCATGCGCCGTTTCCTTCAGAACCCCGCGCTGGTGGAGCGGATGGGCGCGCAGGCCCGTGCCCGGGTGTTGGCCCACCACGATGTGCATCACGTCAACCGCCTGCTGCTGACCCAACTGGGGCTGGAGCCCGAGGCTGCGCCGCAACCCGTGGAGGTGCCGTCATGGGCCTGATCGCCAAAACGCGGCAGCCGCAACGTGCAGTCCTGATGCGGTTTCTGGGCGTTGGACTGGCGAACACCGCCTTTGGCTATGGCGTCTATGCGCTGTTGGTGCTGGCCGGGCTGCCGGCCCAAGGAGCGCTGGTCGTGCAGTTCGTCCTGGGTGCCCTGTGGAATTACCACCTGCATGCGCGGCTGGTCTTTGCCGTGGAGGGCTGGGGGCGCCTGCCAGCCTATGTCGCGGCCTATGTGCTGATCTATGCGCTGAACGCGGCCGGATTGGCCATGGTCATGGACTTGGGCGTCGGGCCGCTGCTGGCCCAGCTGATGATCCTGCCCTTTGCCGTCATGCTGTCATGGCGACTGGTCGGTCGGGTGATGGGCCATCGTGGCGGAGTGTCCGCATGAGCCTGGTCGAACGCCCTGCGGTCATCGGGACCCACCCTTGGAAAAAGGTGCTGCCCGCGGCGGGGGTGGTCGCGACAGTCATCATCCTGGGTGCGCTTTTCGGACGGATCATGGGCTATGACCTGCGCCGCGACGAGTTCATGTTCCTGCCGCCCGCCGCGCTGCTGGACGACTACCGGCTGTACGACCAGCTGTTCTACAACCACGTGCCCTATTCGGCCTGGCTGTTCCGGGGCGTCCACATGCTGTTGCCGGATCTGGGGCTGCTGGCGGCAGGGCGCTTGACGGTCTTTGCGGCCTGGCTGCTGCTGCTCGGCGGGGCCGGGTGGCTGGGCTGGCGACTGACGCGGTCGGCGGTCGTGGCCGCGTTTTGCGTGGCGAGCCTTCTGACGGCCGATGTGCTGCTGGGCCAGACCGGAATGGCGGCCACAAACAACCTGCTGCCGCTGCCCTTCGCAATGTTGGGCCTTGGCCTGATCGCAGTGTCGCTGAGCGAAGGCGCGCTGCCTTTTGGCCGCCTTTTTATCGCCGGGGTCATGCTTTCGATTGCTGCGGGCCTCAAGGTCAGCGCGGCTGCCATCATTCCTGCCGTGGCCGTGGCCTGCTTCCTGCTCCCGCAGGATCTTTCCCTCGCGCAGCGCGCCAGGCGACTGGCCTTGCCCGTGGCGCTTGGGGGGGCGGTGGGTGCGCTGCCACTGTTCTGGCTGCTGGTCACCATGCCCGACCGGTTCATGGCCCATGTCCTGGGCTATCATCTGGGACCGCAGGTCGCCTATTGGCAGGCCAACATGTCGAGCGAGCCGGGTCTGGCCCTGACTTTGGAGGCCAAGTTGCGGCTGGCCCAAACGATGTGGCTGTCGGGCACCTCCCTGCTGGCGCTGTTCGTGATGCTGCTGGCGCTGGTCCTGGCGTGGCACCGGCTGACGGGTGCGGTGGCCATGGTGGCGGCAGCGACGATCAGCGCTGCTGCCGTGGGGTTCCTGCCCAGCCCTGGCTTTCCGCAGTATTTTGCCCCACCGCTGATCGGGGTGCCGCTGCTGACCGCGCTGCTGGTCGGGCGCCTTGATCCGGCGGAGCGGGCACGGTTGGTGCCCGGGCTGCTTGTTGCCTGCGCCCTGATGCTGACGCTGGCGGCGCCGCGCCTGGCGCCGGGACTGCGGGCGCTGCACGATCCCGATCGGCTGACCCCGGCCCGCCTGGCCGCCGGCGCGCAGGCCCTGAACGATGCGACGTTGACCCCCGGTCCGGTCGCCACCCTGTCGCCGCTCTACCCGTTGCAGGCCGGCCTGCCCATCTATCCAGAATTCGCAGCCGGCCCCTTTGCCTACCGGGTCGCCGATGTGACGCCAACTGGCCTGCGCGCCCTCTATGTCATGGCCGGCCCCCGCGACCTTGAGGCCCTGTTCGCCGCCACCCCGCCCGCCGCCATCCTGACGGGCTTCGACCCGGGGCTGGAACGCGCCTTGGTAGCTTATGCCCGCCGCCACGGGTTCCAGGCCACCGTCCTGCCCGCCCTGAGCGACCGTTATGGCCAAGGCACGCTGTGGCAGCGCCCCCTTCCCGACCCGTTGTCCACGTTGCCCGGAGAAAGCTCATGAAGACGATCCTGCTTGCCGGCGGCCTTGGTTCGCGCCTTGCCGAGGAAACCACCACGATCCCGAAACCCATGGTCGAGATCGGCGGCCGCCCCATCATCGCCCATGTGATGGACATCTACAGCCAGTTCGGCCAGACCGAATTTGTCGTGGCAGCTGGCTACAAGTGCCTGATGCTGAAGCAATTCTTTGCCAATTACCACCTGATCGCCAATGACATCAGCGTGTCGGTGGACACGGGCACGATCTCTCTCCGGCCGATCAGCGCGGGGGGCTGGAACGTCAGCGTGGTCGATACCGGCGCCCATACGATGACCAGCGGCCGCATCCGCCGCCTGCGGGACTGGGTCGGCGACGAGACGTTCATGGTCACCTATTCCGACGGGCTGGGCAATGTCGACATCGACGGTCTGCTGGCCTTTCACCGCAGCCACGGCAAGCTGGCCACCGTCACCGCCGTGCAGCCCCCCGCCCGGTTCGGCAACATGGAGCTGTCTGGAAACCGCGTCAGCGCCTTTACCGAAAAGGTCCGTCGCTACGAAACCTGGATCAACGGCGGCTATTTCGTCTTTGAACCGGGCGTCTTCGACTACCTGGTGGACGACATGGAGCCCTTGGAACAGTCGCCTCTGATGCAGCTGACCCAGGACGGCGAGCTGATGGCCTACAAGCATTACGGCTTCTGGCACCCGATGGACACGGTCCGCGACCGCAATTCCCTGAACGCCCTCTGCTGCGAAGGGACGCCCCCATGGCTGCAGTTCGACGCCGAGGGGGACCGGCACGAAGCGCGCGTGGTCGTGGCGATATGACGCCGGTTCCGCCCTCCGACCCTGCCGGGCCGCGCCCCTTTGGCGGCGCCCTTGCCGGCGCGCGCATATTGCTGACCGGACATACCGGCTTCAAGGGCAGCTGGCTGACGCTGTGGCTTGACCATCTGGGGGCGGAGGTCCGGGGCATCGCCCTGGCCCCTGACAGCCGTGACGCTCTCTATACCGTTGCGGGGGTGGAGGCCCATTGCGACAGCCGCATGGCCGACATCAACGATCCGCAGGCTCTGGACGCTGCCGCACAGGGGTTCCGCCCGGATATCGTGATTCACATGGCCGCCCAAGCGATCGTTCGCGACGGCTATTCCGACCCTGCGGGAACCTTTGCCACGAATGTGGTCGGCACCGCCAATGTGCTGGATCTGGCGCGGCGGCAGCCCTCTGTGACGGGCGTGGTGGTGGTCAGCAGCGACAAGTGCTACGAAAACAATGAATGGGACTGGGGCTACCGCGAGACCGACCCCTTGGGCGGATCTGACCCCTACAGCGCATCCAAGGCCTGTACCGAGCTTGTCGCGCAGGCCTATCGCCGTTCGTTCTTCCATGATCCCACAGGACCTCAGCTGGCCTCAGCGCGGGCAGGCAACGTGATCGGCGGCGGCGACCAGGCCCCCCATCGCCTGATCCCGGACATCGTGCGCGCCACGCGGTCGGGCCAGCGGACGGTGATCCGCAACCCCGGCAGCGTCCGTCCCTGGCAGCATGTGCTGGAGCCCCTGGCCGGGTATCTGACGCTGAGCGCGCGGCTGCTGGACGGCTGCAGGCCATCAGCTGCAGGGCCGTGGAATTTCGGCCCCGATACCGATGCCACGGTATCCGTAGGCGATTTGTGCCGCCGCCTAGCCCGCCACTGGGGCGAGGACGCGCCCCGTTTCGAGTTCGGCCAGGAGGGTCCGGCGCCGCACGAGGCAGGCCTGCTGCGGCTGGACAGCACCAAGGCGCGGCTGCGGCTCGGATGGCATCCCCGACTTGCCCTGGATGAGGCATTGGCCCTGACGGCGGACTGGCATCGCGCACATGCCGACGGTCGCGACATGCACGCGGTGACGCTGGCCCAGATCGCCGCCTATCAGGCGCGGCTGACCTCTCTCTCCCTCGATACGATCCCTCATGGCCTGGCCGCAGAATAGGAGCCGCCAATGCGTGTAAACTACGGACAGACCGTTCATGGCGAAGAAGAGATCAAGGCCGTGGTCCAGGTTCTGCGCAGTTCGACCCAGATGGGCCGGCACGTGCGCGAGATGCAGGACAAGGTCGCGGCCCTGTTCGCCAAGCGTCACGGGATCATGGTCAATTCCGGATCATCGGCAAATTTCATCGCCGTCGCGCTGCTGGATCTGCCCAAGGGGTCGGAGATCATCACTCCGGCGCTGACATTCGCCACGACCGTCGCGCCGATCGTGCAGCACGGGCTGGTTCCTGCCTTCGTGGACGCGGCAGAGGCCACCTACAACATCGACGCCGCGCAGATCGAGGAGATGATCGGACCCGACACGCGCGCGATCATGGTGCCCTCGCTGATCGGCAACCTGCCCGACTGGCCGCAGATCCGCCGGATCGCCGAGCGCCACGGCCTGATGGTGATCGAGGACAGCGCCGATACGCTTGGCGCCACCATCGACGGGACCAGCACCGGAACGCTGTCGGACATCTCGACCACCAGCTTCTACGGCAGCCATGTCATCAACGGGGCGGGCAATGGCGGAATGCTGTGCGTCAACGACGATGCCCTGGCGCGGCGGGCGCTGCTGCTGCGGTCCTGGGGGCGCACGTCATCGCTGTTCACCGACAGCGAAACCATCCAGAACCGCTTCAACGTCGAACTGGACGGGATCGACTACGACGCCAAGTTCCTGTTCGAGGAACTGGGCTACAACATGGAACCCTCCGAGATCAGCGCCGCCTTCGGCTTGGTCCAGCTGGGCCGCCTGGACGGCAACATCCGCGCGCGCGAGGCCCATTTCGCCCAGCACCTGGATTTCTTCGCCCGCTACGAGGACTGGTTCATCCTGCCCCGGCAACTGGCCGCCTCGCGCACCGGCTGGCTGGCCTTTCCGCTGACCGTGCGCGACAGCGCGCCCTTCACCCGCCGCGATCTGCAGATCTGGATGGAACAGCGCGACATCCAGACCCGGCCGGTCTTTACCGGCAACATCCTGCGCCAGCCTGCCATGCGCAATGTCACGATGCGCCGAAATGGCAACGGCTACCCGGTCGCCGACGCCGTGATGCGCGGCGGTATCCTGCTGGCGCTGCATCATGGGCTGGAACAGGCGCAGATCGACTTCATGCATGCCAGCTTCGCCGAGTTCGCAAACATCGTCACCAGAAAGGCAGTCTGACCATGAACGACATGTCGCTGAAGGCGCGCGCCAGCACGCTCGACTGCTGCAGGGCCTGCGGATCAGGCCGGATGATGCTGTTCCTGCCGATGGGCGATCATCCGCCCGCCAATATGTTCGTCCGCCCGGAGGACCGTCAGAGGCCGCAGCCGACCTTTCCGCTGAACGCCCTGGCCTGCCTGGATTGCGGCATGATCCAGGTGGCCGACCAGATTCCTGATGGCTTCTTCACGCATTATCTCTACGTGCCCTCGGCTGCGCGCACCATGCACGGGCACTTCGAGGGCTTGGCCCGGGTGCTGGTCGATCTGGCCCGGCCGGATGGGCTGATCGTGGATATCGGCTGCAATGACGGGCTGATGCTGGGCTTTGCCAACCGCATGAGCGGCCGGACCTTGGGCATCGACCCCGCCGAAAACCTCAGCCGGACCGCGGCGGAAAACGGGGTCCAGGTGCATGTGGCCTATTTCAGCCCTGACACGGCCCGCGAGGTACGCGAAGCGCACGGAGCCGCCAAAGTCATCTCGACCACCAACACGCTGAACCATATCGGCGACCTGGTGGCGTTCCTGCAGGGGGTGGACATCCTGCTGGCCGATGACGGCTGGTTCGTCGTCGAGGTGCCGTGGTGTCTGGACATCCTGCGCACCAATGAGTTCGACAACGTCTACCACGAACACATGTCGGAGATGAGCCTGCTTTCGGTCGTGCGGCTGGCGGAACGGTGCGGCATGGCGGTGGTGGACGTGACGCATCTGCCGGTCCATGGCGGTTCGATGCGGGTCTTCATCCGAAAGGCCGCTGCCGCAGGCGCGCCAAGCACCCAAGTCGAACGGATGCTGACCGCCGAGGCCGACGCAGGCCTTTGCGACGCAGCCAGCTTTGCGGCCTTCGCCGACCGCATCCACGACATCGGCGCAGAACTGCGCCAGCTGCTGGCCCGGCTGAAATCCGAAGGCGCCAGCATCGCGGGATATGGCGCGCCGGCCAAGGGCAATACGCTGCTGAACTTTTTCGGCATCGGGCCCGAGACGTTGGATTTCCTGGTCGACCGCAACCCGCTGAAACAGGGGATGCTGTCGCCCGGCATGCTGATCCCGATCCATGATCCTTCGGTATTGGCCGAACGGCGGCCGGATTATCTGCTGGTGCTGGCCTGGAACTTCTTTGACGAGATCCGCGCCCAGCTGGCCGATTTCGAGGCGCAGGGAGGCCGCTTCATCCTGCCGCTGCCCCGTCCCCGGATCGTCGACTGAAGGGCGCGACATGGCAGAGGTGATGATCACGGGCGGAACGGGCTTCATCGGATCGCATCTGGTGCGCGACTGCCTGGCCCGACGTGATCGTGTCACCGTGATTTCGCGTCCCGGTTCGGACCCGTGGCGGCTGGCAGGAGTGGCCGAGGACATCGACCTGGTGCGGTTGCACCCCCTCGATACCGCGGGTCTGGCCCGGCTGGTCCGGCAGGTGCGGCCCCGCCATGTCTTTCACCTGGCAGCGGCGACGCGCCTGGCTGGGGGCGACGCCTCGGACCTGACCCACGCGATGGCCGCCAACCTCGCTCCGCTTCAGGCCTTGCTGGAGGTTCTGGATGCCGCCGACCCTCCGCCCGACAGCCTGGTCCGCACCGGCACGCTGGCCGAACTGGGGGAGGCCCCTGTCATCCTGACCGAAGATGCGCGTGAACGCCCCACGACGGCCTATGGCCTGTCGGCGCTGATGGGCACCCACCTGTTGCGCATGACAAGCCCGGGTCGGCGCTATGCTGCCGCGACGGCGCGGCTTTCGCTGACCTATGGGGGCGATCAGGACCGTTCCTTTCTGGTCGCCGATTGCATCGCCAAGGCTCTGGACGGGGTGCCGCTGACGGTCAGGCGCCCCGGATCCGAACGCGACCTGTTGCATGTCGACGATGTCGTGGCCGCCCTGCAGCTGATCGCGCGCCATGCAGGCCGGCTGCCGGACCAGGTGAGCGTCTCCACCGGAAGGCCCGTGCGGATGGCGAACCTGTGCCGGATCATACGATTGGTTGTGACGGGATCGCCCGGTCCCGACCGTTTCCTTTCCGACGCTCCGCACCCCCTCGCGGGGCGGCTGTCCTGCCATCCATCACCGGCTTTGCGGGCCTTGGGCTGGCGTCCCGCCATGCCCTTGGACAGGGGGGTGGCGCAGGTCGTGGCCTGGGAACGCGCCGCCCGACATCATCAGGACAAGGAACGACTGGCATGACCCTGATTTCAATCCTGGTGCCCGCCTATAACGAAGAGGCGACGGTGCGCGACTGCCACCGCCGCATCAGCGCGGTCCTGGCTACCCTGCCCGACCTCGAGGCCGAGATCATCTTTACCGACAATCACTCCACCGACTGCACCTTCGCGCTGCTGACCCGGATCGCGGCCGAGGATCCACGGGTTCGCGTATACCGCTTCTCGCGCAACGTCGGGTACCAGAATTCAGTCATGTACGCCTACAAGGTGGCGCGGGGAGAGTGCGCGATCCAGCTGGATTGCGACCTGCAGGACCCACCCGAGCTGATACCCCGCATGCTGGAACTGTGGCAGCAGGACCACCAGGTCGTCTATGGCGTCCGCCGCCGCCTGCCGGATGGGCCCGTCGTCGCGGCGTTGCGTCGCGGCTTTTATGCCATCATAGACCGGATCAGCCCCGACGACCTGCCCCGCAACGCCGGGGAGTTCCGCCTGACCGATCGGCGCCTGCTGGAGCAGATACGCCTGCGCGAGGATCGGTCGCCCTACATGCGGGGCATGATCAGCGCGATGGGCTTCTCTCAGGTCGGGCTCGAATATGATCGGGCCCCCCGCATGGCCGGGACGTCGAAGTTTCCGCTTCGAGCGATGATGTCACTGGCGGTGGACGGGATGGTGAACCATTCGCTGGTCCCCCTGCGGCTGGCCTCGACGACCTCGATCCTGGTGGGGCTGCTGACCTTCCTCGTCCTGCTGGGCTACCTGATCGGCAAGCTGATCCTTGGGCAGGAATGGCCCCCGGGCTTTGCCACGCTGGTCATCCTGCTGCTGATGTCGATCACGCTGAACGCCATGTTCCTGGGCATCGTCGGCGAATATGTCGGCCGCATCTTCCTGCAGACCAAGAACATCAACGCCCCGATCGTGCAGGCGACGCTGAACGTGCCCGCTCCGGCGAACCAGGCCGTCATCCCCGACCAGACCGTCATGCAGGCCGCAGAATGAAGCTGATGATGATCCAGGGGGGTTTCGGTGCCGGCGGTGCGGAAAAGATCATGGCCCAGGTTGCGACCCACCGTCATGGCAAGGGCGACCAGGTGAACGTGGTTGGGATGCACATGCCGGACGGGGGGTCCTTCTTTCCCTATCCCGACGGCATCCCGCTGACCGTGCTGGCCGGCCATGTCCCTCGCAACAGGCTGCTGCACGCGCGCAGGCTCTACGCCATCCGGCGGCATATCCGCCACACGCGGCCCGACATGATCCTGTCGTTCCTGACCAAGATCAACTGCCTGACCTTGATGGCCGTGCGCGGCACCGGGATCCCGGTGGCCATATCGGAACGCAACAATGCGCGGGTGCAGTCACGGTTCTGGGCTAACCTGCAGAACAGCCTGGCCCGCCGTGCCGCGGCGGTCGTGATGCAGACACAGGGCGGCCGCGACATGCTGCCGCCGGATCTGCGCGACCGTGCTCTGATCGTGCCCAATGTCTGCTCGGCGGTGCAGTTCCGGCGGCTTCCGCCCGTGCCGGGCCTGTGCCGGTTCATCGCCGTGGGGCGGCTGGACGCGCAGAAGGGGTTCGACATTCTGATCCGCGCATTCGCCGCCCTTCCGGCGTTTCCGGCCACGCGCCTGACCATCTATGGGGAGGGACCCGAACGCGCGGCCCTGGAACGTCAGGTACGCGAGGCGGGCCTGACCGATCGGATCCGGTTGCCCGGGCTGGTCACCACGCCCAGGGGCTGGCTGGAGGCTGGCGACGTGCTGGTGGTCAGTTCCCGCTTTGAAGGGTTTTCGAATGTGGTGGCCGAGGCGGCCTCGTCGGGCCTGCCAATCGTCTCGTTCGACTGTCCCTTCGGCCCCCGGGAGATGATCCGCGAAGGGTTGAACGGCCTGCTGGTCCCCCCTGCCGACGAGGCAGCCCTGACGCGGGCAATGGCGCGGCTGGCCCTGAACCCCGACCTGCGCGACCGCCTCTCCCGGCATCCTCACCTCATTGCGCAGCATCTGCATCCCGACCGTGTCATGCGGCTGTGGGACGCGGTGATTGAGGAAGCGATGGCCACCGCCGCCCAACGCGCCGGAGACCACCGCCCGCGCGCCGCCGTTCAGTCGCGGCCGGCCGCCAGCAGGCCGTCCAAGTGATCCAGGCTGTCGATGCGATGCCGCGCGGCATGGGCGGCGTCCGGTGGCTCCCCCCGATGCACCCGCAGCGGCCGCAGGATCTGTACGGTGACCCAGCCCATCCGGTTGGGCGTGATAAAATCCTTGGCGGGATTGTCCGCGACATAGACGCAGCGGCGTCCGGCTGCCTGCTTGGCGATCATTTCAAACGCGCGTGGATGAGGCTTTCCGAAATTCCCCTGCCATTGGCCCGTCGGGATGATGGCGTCGCAATAGGCCTCCAGCCCCAGGACGGCGATCTTGGTCCGCTGCATGCGTTCGGGCCCGTCGGTGATCAGTCCGACCCGCGCCCCATGGGCGCGCAGATAGCGTGAGGCATCCGGGCACAACGCGATCTGCGGGACATGGTCGCGATAGACCCGCACCAGCGCCTCCACCGGCGCCGACAGCCCCGAGCCCTGCAGCGCCCGGTCGAAGATGTCGCCCCGGCAGCCGCCGTCGAACAGTTCCTGGCAGCGCGCGGCAAAATCGTCCCGGTTCAGCCAGAGCCCCACCGCGCGGAACCCGCTGATCGCGAAGTCCCGCTCCAGATACAGCGTGTCGTCCAGGTCAAAGACGATCCGGTCAGCCCTGGAAGACGGCATCATCGAAACGCAACATGGTGACGCCGTCGCGCCAGTTGTCATGGGCCCGGCAGGGGCGGCCCGTCACCTCGTCCACCAGCCAGTCCGCAAACCGCGCGCCGGCGTGATGGGCCAACGGATATCCCCCCCCGAAACGGGCATTGATCTCGATGACCCGGGGACCGGTTTCCCTGTCATCGATCACCTGAAAGCACAGCACGCCCCGCGCCCCCGGCAGCGCCGCATGGATCTGGCTGGCGATGCGGGCCAGATCGGCGCGACGCTCGGTTTTCCCCTTCTCCACCTCACCGGCGCGCGTCTGCAGGCGCCGATGCGGGATCGTGCAGCGCAGAGCACCGCCCTGGTCGATGAACATGTTGACGGTGTATTCCGGACCGATGAGGCAAGGCTGGAACAGCATCGGCTCGGGAAAGGCGGGCGGCAGGTCGTCCGGATCGGCAAGCACCGCCAGCCCCCTGCTGGCGCTGCCCGCCACGGGCTTCGCAAACAGCGGCCATCGCAGGTCGGAAGAGGATGCGCGAACCGCCCGCTCGTCCCAGGTGGGCGGGACGGGTACACCCGCGCGCTGCAGGACCTGCATCGTTCGCAGCTTGTCGCGGACGGTGTGGATCACGCCAGGCGCGCTGACATGCACCCTTGCGCCCGCATCCGCGAAACGATCGGCCGAGGCGGCATATGCCGGCAGTTCGGGATCAATTGTCGGGACGATCAGGTCGATGCCATGGTCGCGCACGATGCGGTCGATCGCGGGGATGAAGGTCGGATCGGTGCAGCGCGGCACCCGATGGGCAACGTCGGCAAGTGCGCAGGCGGCTGACAGGCCCGGGTCAAGGTCGCAGGCATGCAGCTCGACCCGGCTGCTGTCCCCCCCTGCCCCACGGAATGCCTGCAACAGCGCAGCCCGACGCCCCGCCGAAGAGATCAGCACCCGCACGATCTGCTGCGTGCCAATCATGTCCCGCAGTTCCAGGCGGGATACATCCGGACAGATCGTGGTCCAAGGGTCTGTTCGATGACCATGAAAACGCTCCTCATGACACGCCGTTGGGCAGAAACCCGGTCGGCGCCGGCGGTCCATCGTCCGCTGGACCGGTACATTCGTCAGCCTGCACGCCAGCCGGTGCGGGACAGCAGTTCCTGGGCCGCAGGGGAAAGCTCGCGGGCACAGGTGGTCTGGATCAGCTCGACCTCTGCGGGACGCAGATAATCCGCAAAGCCCCTGACCTTACCCTGGCGCATGCGCAGGCTTTCACGGTCGCTCCGGTCGTACTCATGCCCCGGCAGGCCGTCGGCCTGTTCCAGGATCTGCATGTTGCGGAACTGCCCTGCGGCGACCGCGCGTTCCAGTTCACCCGCCACGACCTCGACGTTCAGGAAACCCAGCACCCGCGCCGTTTCGGCCTGCGGGTCGCGTGTCAGGCCCTCATAGGTGACGACCAGGTGGCGACGGTGCTGCAGACCGGACGCCCACCCGTTCAGATAGTGGACCATCGCGGCGATGCCCTGATCAGGATCGCGCAGGAACGGCTCCATCCCTCCGCGAAAGCGGTGCTTTTGACGCGTTGCGTGGAAATAGGCCGACACCATCACGTCGCGCGGATCGCGCAGCATGAAGATGACCGGAGGGTTGCGGAACTGCAGCCGGGAACAGGGAAGGTGGCTGACCGCCACCAGGGGCGGGCGGGGCCGATGCGCGCCAAAGACAAAGGCCGGGATGCCGCGCGTCTGATCCATGTCGAAATTCGGCATGACCCTGAACATCATGTGCAGGTCCACCGCCGGCATCAGGCCGAACCGCTCTGCCAGATACGACGACAGGATGAAGCGGAACCAGGTTCGTCCCGATTTCGGATAGGAGGCAAGTACGGCGTCGACCTGGCCCGTATGTCGAAGCAGCGCCAGCGAATTGACAGCGCGACGCCAAGCAAGACCTGGCAGCCTGAGCACTTCGTTCATGAACACGCACTCCAGACCGATGATGTCCGACAACAGGGAGATATCGGCAAGGCCCCGTCATCCCGTCTCGGCTGCCCCAAAATACCTCGGCCCGCGCATTGCGGCAATCGGGATTTTCCATAGATCGCAAAGCGATGCTGGACGCGGCCGTGGATATTGTCAGGACCTCAATGCACATCTTCGTCGCTCTCCGGCTTGAGAGGACAGATGATCAGGCAGCCGGGACCATCGGCAGCATCGAGACAGGGAACTCATCACGGACCAGGTTGAAACCTTCTAGCCTATGCCGGAGGGCACGCCAGAGGGCGGCCGGTTAGGGCCGGGGCAGAAGTCGCCGACACTCTTCCCGAGCTAGACGAACGTTGTCCCCGAGAGCAGGGGTGACCGCAGACGCCGTGTCCCGAGGTGCTGTCCGACGACCGGTGAAGAACTCTTGTTCATATCCCTGTAGGGACGTTGAACAACCGCCCGAAGCGTGCGTTCCTGTGCAGGTGAGAAAAAGGAGTGACCAGTGCCAGATGTCGGCCTGAGAGAGTGGTTTGCAGCCGGACGCGCCATCGCGAAAGGTCATCTGTTGCGCTATGAGCCGGGAGCGGGCCTGACCTCCCGCTTTGAGCGGGAGCTGGGCGAGGCCGTCGGAGCCCAGCATGTGCTGGCCGTCAACTCCGGGACCAGCGCGCTTGTCGCGGCACTGGCGGCGGCGGGGATCGGGCCGGGTGACGAGGTGCTGGTGCCGGCCTATACTTGGATGGCCACCGCGGCGGCGCCGGTGCAGGTCGGCGCGGTCCCGGTCCTGGTGGACATCGACGAGACCCTCACCATGGATCCCGAGGACATCCGCGCCAAGATCACGCCCTATACCCGGGCCATCATCCCGGTGCACATGGTCAACGCGCCCTGCGACATGGATGCGATCATGTCGATCGCCCGCGAGCATGGGCTGATCGTCATCGAGGATGCCTGCCAGAGCGTCGGGGTCCCCTACAAGGACCGGTACTGCGGGGCGATCGGGGACCTGGGCGCCTATAGCTTCAACAAGATGAAGAACATGAACATCGGCGAGGGCGGGGCCGTCCTGACCAATGACGAGCGCTATTTCATCCGTGCCCGAAGCTATCATGACCTGGGCTCCCTGGTCCGCCAGCACGGGGACCGGTTGAACGAGCCGGAATTCGTGGGCATGAACATGAAGGTCACCGAGATCGACGGTGCCATGCTGAGCGTCCAGCTGAAGAAGGTCATCCCGATGCTGCGCCGGATGCAGAAGCGCCGCGCCGTTCTGGCCGAGATCTTGTCCGGAAGCCAGGAGTTCAGGGTCACGCCGCACAATGATCCGGGGTCGGCCGTCAGCCTGTCGATCCTAGCGCCCACGCGGGAGAAGGCGATCGAACTGACCGGCCGGCGCGGCGTCCACAACCGTCTGCGCGACAGCTCAAAGCATCTCTACACGAACTGGGAGCCGATCCTGCAGAAGCGAACCTTCCACCCCAAGATGAACCCCTGGGCCTGGGCCAAGCGCGACATCACCTACACGCCGGACATGTGTGCCCGGACGCTCGATATCCTTGACAGGACCTGCATCGTGACGCTTGGGCTGCGTTATCCCACCCCCCTGATGGCGTTGATCGCCCGCAAGCTATCCGGCGCGAACTGATCGTCCTGCATCGCCGAAGATTGGCGCGCCGCTGCATGCGCTGCGGCGCGCGCCGTCAGCGCCATGATGGTCAGGGTCGGGTTGTGGACATGCTGCCTGGGGAAGCAGGCGCCATCGGTCACGTAAAGGCCCGGTACATCCCAGCATTCGTTGTGGGGATCCACAACGGAGGTGGCAGGGTCCGTGCCCATTCTGGCGGTTCCGCATTCATGCACGCTTGTTCCACCGGGCGACAGGCGGCTGTTGACGGTCACATCCGTCAGCCCCAGATCCGCGGCCAGCTGCCGGATGATCTCGGCTTGGCGGCGGGCGATGGCATGCTGTTCCTCGGAGTGGCGGAAGCGGATGACCGGGAC
Organism: Paracoccus sp. T5; assembly: GCF_048538155.2. GTDB lineage: Bacteria > Pseudomonadota > Alphaproteobacteria > Rhodobacterales > Rhodobacteraceae > Paracoccus. The sequence goes on along the minus strand of NZ_JBLWIC020000002.1, from coordinate 347,746 downwards.
CGGCATGCCGTAACGGTCGCGGCGCGATGGGGAAAGCGTCACCCGGTTCATGGGGTCCGGCAGCATCTCGGCAAAGCAGACGATGTCGACTCGCGCCCCCCCGCCCGGTCTGGAATGGACGTGGATCTGCAGGCTGAAGAACCCGTCCATCGAGGGGTGCGGCGGGATATGGATGCACCGGCCGGGTTCTGACTGCGCGGGAAGGACATCGTCCAGCCGGGACCGGAAGCCCGTCCCGCTCATCACCGCATGATCCATGAGATAGGCGCCGAGCGCGGGCGAGCTTGTCCCCGTACCAGAAGCCGCGCCGTCCCCTCGCGACGACAGGAGCAGGCGGGTGCTTTCAATCGTCGATGCGCAGAGGAAGACGATCGGCGCGTGGACGGTCCGGATGTCGCCGGTGCGGCTGTTGATCCATTCCACACCTGCAGCCGATCCCTGCTCATCCTTCAGGACACGCCGCACCACCGCGCCCGCTTGGCACGTCAGGCGGCCGGTCTCGGCGGCCAGATCCAGCCAGGCGAGGGGCGGGGCCGAGCTTCCCAGGACCGGTTGCGCTTGCGGCCAACGCGACCGGATCACCTCCATGATCACTTGCTCGGACTTCGTCGGCTCCAGGATATGGGCCAGCCGGCTGCTCAGCGGGCCGGGCGTGGGGCGGGCGCTGCCGCTCAGGCGCAGCCTGTCCTCGACCCAAGCATAGGAGGCATCCAGTTCTTCAACTTCAAAGGGCCAACCCGGGTTGCTGTCGTCGGCAGCCCGCGCCATCCCGGCCAGCCGATAATACTGGCGGCCATGCCCCGGGACCAGCATGCGCCCCCCCGGCTGCCGGGACCGGAACCACAGAAAGCGGCTGCCTTCTTCGGTCTCGTACGGCACAGCACGGTCATCGACCAGAATATCGGGCGCCATGGCCCAAGCGAAACAGCGCGACTGGACGGGCTGGCGGACGCGCCCCAGCAGGCGGAATGCGCGTTCGCCAAAACGCGTGACGCGCGGGGGAAGCCTGCTCTCGGCATCCGTTCGTTCAAGAAACCGCGCCACCGCCGTCAGGGATCTGGTGAAAGGATCCACGGGACGCGGCCGGGGCAGCCCCGCTTCCAGAACCACCACGCTCAGCCCTGCCTCGCACAGCCGCGCCGCCGCGACCCCACCGGCGGCCCCGGCACCGACAACGATCGCATCAAATCTGCTGCCGTCCGAAACCGGCAGGCCCGCCCACATATCCACCGCCATACTCTGAAACTCTCGCACCAAAAGATTTCATCTGGCACGGGCTTACCGCAAATGTCCAAACAAACTGTGTTGATGATTGACTATCGGAACCGGGCATCGAGGGTCAAACGACCTGCCCCCGACGGCCCAGTGGTCCATGACAGAAACCGCCAGTCCGCCCCGGCAGGCTCAATCCTCATCGCCGCCCTCTACGACGTCTTCCGTCACGACCAGTGACAGAACCCGGATGCGCAGTCCTGTTCAGACTGATCGGGCGTTGTGTTCTGGTCTTCGGATCGCGGCTGGCGGTTTCGTTCGCCCTGCGATAGATCATGCCGACGCGGCGGGGCGCTGAGGCGGCATCCCGGGCCGCGATGGCCAACCAGGCAGGCGGAACCGCGATGCAAAGAACTTGCCCACTCGTGCTGTCGGACGATCACGTGATGCGCGTCGCCCCGGCCGAGGGCGAGCTTTACAAGGCCGGCTGGCGCATGCTGGAGGAGGCGGACCTGGACAGCCTGGCCGAGCGGCTGACCGCCGGCAGGTCCCGTCCCATCCCCGTTTTCGCCTATGGATCGCTGATCTGGAACCCCGGCTTCGAGGTCCAGGCCCGGCGGCGGGGGCAGGCCATCGGCTGGCACCGCGACTTTTCCCTCAGCCTCGACCATTTCCGGGGCACGCCCGAGCGGCCCGGCCTGATGCTGGCCCTCGCCTCGGGCGGCAGTTGCGAGGGGCTGGTTCTGGAGATCGCCGAGGGGACCGAGACACAGTCCCTGCGAAGCATTCTCAGGCGCGAGTTGGTCGCCCATGAACTGGCCGCAAATGCCTGCTGGATCGAGGTCGAAACCGAACGCGGGCGCGAAACTGCCCTGACCTTCTATGCCGACCCTGTGGATGCGCCTGTCGCCCGGCTGACGGTGGCCGAACAGGCGCGCAGGCTGGCCCATGCGGCCGGGGCTGCGGGTTCAGGGGCGGAATACCTGCTGCGCACTGCCCGCGGGCTGGCCGAATGGGGCATCCACGACGAATATATCTGGACGCTGCAGCGCCTGGTCGCCGAAGAGATCGACGCCTGGTAACCGCAGCCTCCGAACCGGCTTGTGAAATGGCGGCGCTGCGTGTTGAGAATGTGCGGGGCAGGCTTGCGGTTGCCGTGGGCGGCAGCCCCCGGGCCGCGGCGGGACAGAAGAGCGCGGGTACAGACAGATGAGCAGGATTGGTCTTGATGCGACCGACATTCGCATCCTTGCGGCCGTTCAGAAATGCGGCCAGCTGAGCAAGGCCAAGCTGGCCGAGATGGTCAACCTGTCGCCGACGCCCTGCTGGGCGCGCCTGAGCCGGTTGAAGGCCGCGGGGCTGATCCGGGGATATCATGCGGATGTCGCGCTGGAACGGCTTGGAAATTTTTCCCAGGTTGTCGTGACCGTGTCGCTGTCCCAACATCGAAAGTCGGACTTTCAACGCTTCGAGGCCCATATCGCCGCTATGACGGAGGTGACCGAATGCGTCGCAACGGGCGGAGGGATGGACTATGTGCTCAAGATATTCACCCCCAGCCTGCCGGCCTTTCAGGAGCTGATGGAGAAGATGCTGGAGGCCGAGCTGGGGATACAGAGATACATGACCTATATCGTCACGCGCGAGGTGAAATCAGCCCGGCCCGATCTGGCCGCGCTGATGCGCCGGGAGCCCGGTCCCGCCTGAGCGGTCGCGCGGATGCGCCATGACGGGGCGATCGGACCGTTCCGGTCCTGAATTTGGCCCGCCGCGTCCTTTGAATTCGGAAACACTGCAGCTGCGCATGAAACCGACGTGTCCGGATGACCCTATCCGCCAAGGCATGCGCGCGCCGGTTCGGCGCACCATAACCACGCTGCCGGGACCAGTGGGCCGCCCAAGCCTGACCCCGGACCACAATTGACAGGAGATGTCCACCTTGCCGCTTTCGATCCATTGCAGGCCCCTGCTCACCCTCATCCTCTGCCCTGCCCGGGCAGCCCACGACGGAGGCATGGCATGACCGAGATCCAGTGCCAGACGGAAGCCGAGCTGATCGACGGCCGCGTCCATGCCGAAGCCGTGCGCCGGAAGGTCCGCGAGGCGGTGTCCCGGATCAAGGACAGCCACGGCCTGACCCCCGGCCTTGCGGTCGTGCTGGTCGGCAGCGATCCCGCCTCCGAGATCTATGTCCGCTCCAAGGCCAAGCAGGCGGTCGAGGCGGGAATGGCCTCGTTCGAGTTCCGCCTGCCGGCCACCACCGGAGCCGAGGAGCTGCTGGAGGTCATCGCGCGGCTAAACGACGATCCGCTGGTCCACGGCATCCTGGTCCAGCTGCCGCTGCCCGCGCATCTGGATTCGTCGCTGGTCATCAACGCCATCAACCCCCTGAAGGACGTGGACGGGTTCCACGTCTCGAATGTCGGCATGGTCGGCACCGGGCAAAACGCCATCGCGCCCTGCACGCCGCTTGGCTGCATGCTGATGCTGCAGCGTCTTCACCCCGACCTGAAGGGCAAGACCGCGCTGGTCATCGGGCATTCCAACATCGTGGGCAAGCCGATGGCGCGCCTGCTGCTGAACGCGGACTGCACGGTGATCGTGGCGCATAAATCCTCGACCAACATTCCCCAGCTGGCGCGGATGGCCGACATCGTCATCGCCGCCGCAGGCGTGCCGGGCCTGGTCAAGGCGGACTGGATCAAGCCGGGCGCCACGGTGATCGATGTCGGGATCAACCGGATCCCGGCGCCGGAACTGGGGCTGCAGGAGGACGGCAGCGCCCGAACCAGGATCGTGGGCGATGTGGATTTCGCCACTGTGCGCCATGTCGCGGGGGCCATCACCCCGGTGCCGGGGGGCGTCGGCCCCATGACCATCGCCTGCCTTCTGGTCAACACGCTGCTGGCCTTCTGCCACCTGCACAACATCCCGGCGCCCGGCCTGCAACCCGACTGAGACCGAAGGAAAGGGTGCGACCGGGCCCTGCCCAAACGGCCGTGGGCCCGGTCCTCGCCGTCCGTTCCAGATACGGGCGGCGGTCCATCTGCAAGGGCGCGCGATCGACAGGGCCGAACGGTCTGCGCGGTGACGCAAGAACAGTCCGGATGGACGCTTGGGCGCCGCATTTCAGCCCGCGACGCAGGGTAAACCGCGCTTAGATTTACGTGCTGTTCACGACACCCCCGGCTGGTTCAGGCCTTTCTTTCGAAAGAACACGTCAGATGACCCAAACAAAAGATTTCGGTTTCGGCACGCAGATCCGCAAGTCCCCCTATTTCGACGCCACCGTCCGGTGGGGCGCCACGGGGTTTTCGGTCTACAACCACATGTACATCCCGCGCGACTTTGGCGATCCGGTCCAGAACTTCTGGAACCTGATCAACGACGCGATCCTCTGCGACGTCGCGGTCGAGCGGCAGGTCGAGATCACCGGCCCGGACGCCGCGAAGTTCGTCCAGATGCTGACCCCCCGCGATCTGTCCAAGATGGCCGTGGGACAGTGCAAGTACATCCTGATCACCAATGCCGAGGGCGGGATCCTGAACGACCCGATCCTGCTGCGCCTGGCCGAGAACCATTACTGGATCTCGCTGGCCGATAGCGACATCCTGCTCTGGGCGCAGGGTGTGGCCGTGCATTCCGGGATGGATGTCCAGATCAGGGAGCCTGACGTCTCGCCCCTGCAGCTGCAGGGTCCGAAATCGGGCGAGGTGATGCGCGCGATGTTCGGCGACAGCATCATGGACCTGCGCTATTACTGGCTGCGCGAGGTCGAACTGGACGGCATCCCGCTGATCGTGTCGCGCACCGGCTGGTCCAGCGAACTGGGATACGAGCTGTTCCTGCAGGACGGGTCGCGCGGTGACGAATTGTGGGAAAAAATCATGGCTGCGGGCAAGCCCTTTGGCCTGAAGCCGGGCCATACCTCCTCGATCCGCCGCATCGAGGGCGGCATGCTCTCCTATCACGCCGATGCCGATATCAACACCAACCCCTATGAGCTGGGGCTGGGCCGCCTGGTGAACCTGGACATCGAGGCCGACTTCATCGGCAAGGAGGCGCTGCGCCGGATCAAGGCCGAGGGGCCGTCCCGCCGTCAGATCGGCCTGGTGATCGAGGGCGCGCCGCTGACCGGCCCGAACACGACCTTCTGGCCCGTCACCCAGGGCGGGAACGTCGTCGGCAAGGTCACCTCGGCGATCCATTCGCCGCGGCTTGAACAGAACATCGCGCTGGCGATGCTGTCGGCGGATGCGGCCCAGATCGGCGCAAAGGTCGAGGTGACGACCCCGGCCGGATCGATGCAGGCCACGATCGTCGAACAGCCCTTCTACGATCCCAAGAAGACCCTTGCCGCCGCCTGAACCGCAACCCTCATACCCGGACGACTGGACATGACCGATCTGTCGATTGAAACGCACTGGCAGCGTGAGGCGCCCGCGCTTCGACCTGGCGCCTATTCGAATGCGCACAAGGTGCGGTTCAATGACCGCATCGAACTTCCCGTCGACGCCGCCCCTGACTGGGGCGGCGATCCGGCCCTGACCAATCCGGAACAGGCCCTGGCAGCGTCGCTGTCCAGCTGTCACATGATGACCTTCCTGGCACTGGCCGCCAAGGCGGGCTGGCCCGTGGCCAGCTATGACGATCACGCGGTGGCCCATCTGGGCAAGAACGCCAAAGGGCAGATGTGCGTGACGCGCATCGACCTGCACCCCCGGGTCCGGTTCGATGCGGGGTTCGCTGTGGAGCCGCGGGCGATGGACCAGATGCAGGATCGCGCGCATCGCTACTGCTTTGTTGCCAACAGCCTGGCGGAGAGCGTCGAGGTCAATATCGTCGCACAGACGGATGCAGGGGCCGCCCATGCCGGATAACCCGATCCTGCTGCGCGATCTGGACGGCGCCGGCATCCTCCGGCTGACCCTGAACGACCCCTCGCGGCGCAACGCCCTGTCCGAGGCGATGCTGGAAGGCCTGGCCGCGGCCTTTGCCGATGCCGCCACGGACCCGGCGGTGCGCGTCGTGATCCTGGCCGCGGAAGGTCCCGCCTTCTGCGCGGGGCATGACCTGAAGGAGCTGACCGCCGGGCGCTGTGGCCCGGACGGGGGCAAGGCCTATTTCGCCCGTATCATGTCGATGTGCTCGGGTGTGATGCAGGCCATCGTCGGCTGCCCCAAGCCTGTCATCGCCGAGGTCGCGGGGGTCGCCACCGCCGCCGGCTGCCAGTTGGTCGCCAGCTGCGACCTTGCCGTCGCCGCGGATACGGCGCGGTTCAGCACGCCCGGCGTCCATATCGGGCTGTTCTGTTCAACACCCATGGTCGCGCTGTCACGCAATGTCGCCAACAAGCATGCGATGGAGATGCTGCTGACCGGCGACATGACCTCGGCCGCGCGCGCGGAGGAGATCGGACTGGTCAACCGGGCGGTCCCCGCCCAGGACCTGCAATCCGAGACGCAGGCCATGGCCACCAAGATCGCCTCCAAGTCCGGCATGACCCTGGCCACCGGCAAGCGCGCCTTCTATGCCCAGCAGGAGATGCCGCTGGCCGAGGCCTATGCCTATGCCTCGGCGGTGATGGTCGAGAACATGCTGGCGCGGGATGCCGCCGAAGGCATCAACGCCTTCATCGGCAAGCGCAGCCCCCAGTGGGAGGATCGGTGAGGCCATGGTCGACAACCCCTACAACATCGGCCTGGACCGCAATCCGGCCAATCACCAGCCCCTGACGCCGCTGACCTTTCTGGAACGCGCGGCGACGGTGTTCCCGGACCACACGGCGATCGTCCACGGCGCCCTGCAGCGCAACTACAGGAACTTCTACGCCCGGTCGCGGCGGCTGGCCTCGGCCCTGGCCCAGAGGGGAATGGGGCGTAGCGACACGGTGTCGGTCCTGCTGCCCAACGTGCCGGCGATGCTGGAATGCCATTACGGCGTCCCGATGAGCGGCGCGGTCCTGCATTCGATCAACATCCGGCTGGATGCCGCCACCATCGCCTTTCAGCTGGACCATGCCATGTCGCGGGTCGTGATCGTGGACACGGAGTTCCTGCCCCTGCTGCGGCAGGCCCTGGACCTGGCGACGGTCTCGCCCCTGATCGTGACGAGCGACGATCCGGAATTTGCGGGCGGCCCGGTGCCGGCGGACGGGCTGGACTATGAGGCGTTCCTGGCGGGGGGCGATCCCGAGTTCGACTGGCTGATGCCGCAGGACGAATGGGACGCGATCTCGATCAACTACACCTCGGGGACGACGGGCGATCCCAAGGGGGTCGTGTCGCATCACCGCGGCGCTTATCTGCTGGCGCAGGGGAACGCGCTGACCACGGCGATGGCCAAGCACGCGGTCTATCTGTGGACCCTGCCGATGTTCCATTGCAACGGCTGGTGCTTTCCCTGGACTATGTCGGCGGTGATCGGCACGCATGTCTGCCTGCGGCAGGTCCGGGCCGAGCCGATCTGGAGCGCGCTGGCCGAACGCGGCGTCACCCATCTGTGCGGGGCGCCCATCGTCATGTCGCTGCTGATCGGGGCCGAGGCCGGGGTCCGGCGCGATCTGGGCCGCAGCGTGCAGTTCATGACCGCCGCCGCCCCGCCCCCCGAAAAGGTCCTGTCCGACATGAAGGAGGCCGGGTTCGAGGTCACGCATCTTTATGGGCTGACCGAGACCTATGGCCCGGCGGTGGTCAACGACTGGCATTCCGACTGGTCGGACCTGCCCCCCGCCCGGCAGGCGGCACTGAAGGCGCGGCAGGGTGTCCGCTATCTGCCGCTGGAGGGGCTGGACGTCCTGGACCCCGAGACGATGCAGCCGGTGCCGCGGGACGGGCAGACCATCGGCGAGGTCATGTTCCGCGGAAATGTCGTGATGAAGGGCTATTTCCGCAATGCAAAGGCCACCGAGGAGGCGTTCCGGGGCGGCTGGTTCCATTCCGGCGACCTGGGGGTCATCCATCCCGACGGCTATATCCAGCTCAAGGACCGGTCCAAGGACATCATCATCTCGGGAGGCGAGAACATCTCGTCCATCGAGGTCGAGGAGGCGCTCTATCGTCACCCGGCAGTCGCCGTCTGCGCGGTCGTGGCGATGCCGGACGAAAAATGGGGCGAGCGTCCCTGCGCCTTTGTCGAGTTGACGCCCGAGGGCCAGGCAGACGGCGCCGCCCTGTTGGCCTGGTGCCGCGCGCATCTGGCCCCCTACAAGACCCCCGCCCGGATCGTCTTCATGCCGATCCCGCGCACCTCCACCGGCAAGATCCAGAAATTCGCCCTCCGTGACCAGGCACGGCAGATGGCCTCCGACACAGCGGTGCCGTCATGACGCATGGACCATGTCCCCACTGGGACGGCAGGATCGGGCGGCCCTGCCCGCCCCTGGACAGGCACAAGGACCAGGCTTGACCCATGTATCGCATCCGTCTTTTCGCCATCCGCCACGCACGGGCCTTTGAATGGTTCTATACCCGGTTCGAATCCGCCCTAGTCGCGCTGGACCCGCTGTTCCGGCGGATCGGCTACGACCGGCTTGAACGTCCCGTCGCCGCCGTCGAGAAGGCGACAAAGGGGCTGCTGTTCGACTGCCGGATGTGCGGCCAGTGCGTGCTGTCCTCGACGGGCATGTCCTGTCCGATGAACTGTCCCAAGAACCTGCGCAACGGCCCCTGCGGCGGCGTGCGGCCCGGTGGCTTCTGCGAGGTCAAGCCGCAGATGCGCTGCGTCTGGGTGCTGGCCTGGGACGGCGCGGCGCGCATGCAGGGCGGCAGCAAGATCCATGACGTGCAGCCGCCGGTGAACCGCAGCCTTGAAGGCTCCTCCTCCTGGTTGCGGGTGGCGCGGGAAAAGGCGGCGCGACCGGGGGGACCGTCTGACGCGCCGCGCAACACGATCGCACGGGCCTTTCCGACCGCGCGCGCCCATGAACCGGCCGCGGCACCGCTGGCGCCCGAGCCGCCTTCCGCCAGCCACAGGGGGAACAGGCATTGACCGACAGCACCCAGACCGACTTTGCGCGCTGGCAGCCCAGCTATGACCAGCCGCCCCCGGGGCACGTGTCGGGCAGCCGCCTTGAACGGGTGCTGCGCAAGGGGCATTTTGCGGTCACGGCCGAGTTGAACCCGCCCGACAGCGCGGACCCGGCCGACGTGTTCGAGGCGGCGCGCCCGCTGGCCGAGGTGGCCGACGCCATCAACGCGACCGACGCGTCAGGCGCGAACTGCCACATGTCCTCGATCGGCATCTCGGCTCTGCTGACGCGCGCGGGCATGGGCACGGTCTACCAGATTTCGTGCCGCGACCGGAACCGGATCGCCATTCAGGGCGACGTCCTAGGCGCGGCGGCCATGGGTGTGCGCAACGTGCTGTGCCTGACAGGCGACGGCGTCGGCGTGGGTGACCAGCCCGGCGCGCGTCCGGTCTTTGATCTGGATTCGATCTCGCTTCTGCGCACGATCCGCACCATGCGCGACGATGGCGTGTTCCTGTCGGGGCGCCGGATCAGCAGTCCGCCCCGCATGTTCCTGGGGGCTGCGGAAAACCCCTGCATCGCGCCGCTGGACTGGCGGCCCGACCGGCTGGCGAAAAAGGTCGAGGCGGGGGCGGATTTCATCCAGACCAACTACATCTTCGACATTCCGGTCTTTGAACGATTCATGGCCCGTGTCCGTGATCTGGGCTTGGAACAGCGCGTCTTCATCCTGGCAGGCGTCGGCCCCTTGGCCTCGGCCAAGGCGGCGCGCTGGATGCGCAACAACGTTCCCGGCGTTCATATCCCCGATGCGGTGATCACGCGAATGGAAGGGGCCACCGATCAGGGCGAGGAGGGCAAGCGCATCTGCATCGAGCTGATCCAGCAGATCCGCCAGATCGCCGGCGTCAGCGGCGTGCATGTCATGGCCTATCGCCGCGAGCATCTGGTGTCCGAGATCATCGCGCAGTCGGGCGTGCGCGACGATCGCATGACCCTCCCCGCGGATGCGGTTCGGGCCTGACCGACAGGACCAGCGCGGGCGCGTCGGCAGCGTCCAAGCGGAGTTTCCTCGGCTGAGCGTGGCCGGGTCATGGCCGCCGGTCCGGCCAAGCGGTTGCTCAGCCAGCGGTCAAACCAGCACCGACGGCGCGGAAAACCCTATGGCCAAAAGGCCATATTACAGATAGTTGCGGGCAACGGCGATGGCGACGGCCTGGGTGCGGGTCTTGGCGCCCAGCTTGCTGCAGGCCTTGACCGCGCGTTGCTTGACGGTGGATTCCGCGATGCCCAGCTGGGTGGCGGTGTCCAGCTGTCCCAGCCCGTCGCGAAAGCACCGCAGCACGTCCAGTTCCGCCGGCGTCAGCGCGGCGCGGTTCAGCACGAGGTCGGTCCACAGCTGGAACCTGGCGCTGCAATGGGCGATCTCGGCATCGGTGAATTCCCGGTCCGGATGCGACAGCGTCAGGAAGGACCGCTTGCCGGCCACCTTGCGCGAGATGGCGACCCCGTAATTCAGCCGGAACCGCCGGGCGGCCGACATCACGCCGCGCAGGTCGGGGATGCGCACCTCGGACCAGCGCGCCGCGCCGTCATGGGTCATGGTCCACATCGCAATCGGGTCGCCGAAGAAATAGTTCCTGTCCTCATAGATCCCCCGCCAAGCGTCCGGGTAGGCGTTGAACAGGTGTTCCGGCCCCTTGTAGGTCAGGTTGAAGCCCATGATCCACCCGGTCGGCGCCAGCGCATGCATCTGGGCGATCTCTTCGTCGAAATTGGGGATCAGGTCGGTGAGCATGGGTTCCTCTTGCGCCGCACGAGACAAGTTATGCCTTTTCGGACATGCTGAAAAGACAGGTTGCTCCGATTTGGCACGACAAACGCCGCGGACGGGAGCATCCCGTTAAGACCTTTCTGTTAATCAAAGGAGCACGCAGATGGTATCTGGAATCAGGGAGCCGAAGCTGGCCACCGCCGAATTCAGCCGCGACATGGTCGAAACCATGCTGACCTATTTCGACGCTTATGCCGAAGAGGGCGTCCTGAAGGTCGAGGTGACGTCCTGGGGATTGTGGCTGCCCAACAAGGTCACCGGGGGACGCCAGTTCCTGGGGCTGGCGAAGCTGCCGGAAGGTTATCGGCAGTGAGCGGCGCGATGACAGGACATGACATGGCGCGCGTGCAGGTGGAACTGATCAGCCTGCCGCGCGATATGGCCCGGTTCGACCTGGTCACGAGCTTTCTCAAGCTGCGCAAGCAGATCTTCGTCGACCGGATGGCCTGGCCGCTTCACCACGCCGAGGGCATCGAGTTCGAGCAGTACGACACCTATGACACCGCCTATGTCATCGCGCATCGCGACGGGCAGGCGGTCGGCGGCGCGCGGCTGAAACGCACGGACAAGTCCCTGGGCGACGGGGCGGTCGTCTATTCCTACATGATCCGCGACGCCCATCTGGGGCTGCTGCCGGGAATGCCGACGAACCTGTGCCATGACGAGCCGCCCGTCGATCCCCAGGCCTGGGAGCTGACGCGCTTTGCCGCCCTTCCTCTGCCGGGTCTGGCCGAGCAGATCCTGGAGGTGGCGAACGACTACCTGCACCGGGTGGGCGCGTCGGAATGCCTGTTCCTGGGGCCACCGGCCTTCCTGCGCATGGCCTCGCGCCTCGGCTGGACGCCGCAGCCCCTGGGCGACCTGGTGTCGAACGACGACGGCAAGTTCCTGGCCTTTTCCTGTGCGGTGCGCCAGCCGGCCGCCCAAGTGGCCCTGCACTAGGCGCTAGCAGCCGGTCGCCTGGCGGGCCCTCACGGCCTGCCGGCTGTCCGACATCCGCAACGATGCCGCGCCAAGCCTGGCGCGGATCGCACGTGACAGCGCATCGACCCCGACCGTCACCAGCCCGGTGGCGGCAAGGATCACGACTGCCCGGTCGATCCGCAGCTCTCCGATGGCGTCGTCCAGATAGAAGCCCAGGGTGGCGATGCCCAGAATGCCCATGATCGCGGATTCGCGGATGATGATCTCCCACCGGTACAGGCAGAGCGCCAGGAAGTTGCCGAAGAGGCGCGGCACGATCTCCCATCCCCATAGGGTCAGCCCGCGCGGCGCATCGGGCCGCAGCGCCAGCGTCGCCGCCTGGCGGCCCAGAAGATGCCCGATGATCGCCCCGTTGTGCAGCCCAAGCGCCAGAATCGCCGGCAGCATAGACGGTCCGAAGACCTGCAGGAACAGATAGGCCAGCATGTATTCGGGAAAGGACCGCAGGATCACCAGCAGCAGATGCCCTGCGGCGGCGCCCGCGCGCCCGGTCACGCGCGGCACGATCACCGCCTGCCCCAGAAAGGCCACCGCCCCCGCCAGGATCAGCGCCAGCTGCGCCACCACCAGCGTGGCCAGCAGCCCCGGCAGGATCGCCCCGCCCAGCAGGTTGCCAAGCCAGGGCAGCAGCCCCGCCGGATCGCCCTGACGCAGGGGTGCCGGCACGATGTCGGACAGGAACCGCCACAGCGCCCCCTGCCCCATCGGCGGCGATTGCACCGTCGTCAGCATCATCACGGCCGCGGCCAGCCAGGGGATCACCAGCCTTGGGCGCATCCACAGCCGGACGGTCGCGATCAGCGCGATATAGACCGCCATCACCGCGCCCGCCGCGCCGTAGTCGCCCTGTCGGAAAAAGCTGTCCAGCTGGAAGCCGAGCGTCGGCAGCCCGATGAAGCCCAGCACCGCCGAGGAGCGCAGCCCGCATTCCAGCCGATAAAGGGCATAGTTCACCATCTCGGGCCGGGCCAGAGGGATGCGCGTCCACAGGAAACGCGTCAGCGGGTCGGCGCGCGGCCCCAGCAAGGCGGCCGGGCGGGGATCGGCCTCGTCCAGGATCTCGGACAGGACCTTGGCGAAGATCCCGGCATAGGGCAGTGCGATGGCCAGGATGCCCGACCAGACGCTGATCCCGAAGACCTGCAGCAGCAGCAGCGCCCAGAAGAGCTCATGGACCGAGCGCAGGGCAATCGCCAGCCCCCGCACAGCCCGCAGTCGGTAGAAGGGCGCAAAACAGAGCCCCGCAAGGCCGCCCAAGGCCACGCCCACCATGGCAAAGGCCAGGGTCAGGGCGACGGCGCGGGCGATCTGTTCGATGGCACCAAACTCGGGCGTCAGGAAACCGCGCCCCATGCGGGCCAGCGCCGCCCAAGGGTCGTGGCCCGCGACGGCCAGGTCCGCCAGCGGCAGGCACAGCAGGGCGACGGCCAGGAACCCGGCGACGATGCCAAGGCGCGAGAGGCTAGCGCCCATAGAGCGCCTCGATCCGCGCTGCATCCAGTTCCGCCACCGGCAGGTCGAACAGGAACGCGCCGTCCCGCAGCCCGATGACGCGGGTGGCAAAGGCGCGGGCGATGGCCACGTCATGAAGGGCCAGAACAGCGGTCGGGAAGGCGCTGCGGATCACCCCGGCCAGAAGCTCGGCCTGGCGCGGATCGACAGCGGACAGCGGCTCGTCCCCCAGGATGACATCGCCGCCCCGATGAAGCGCGCGCGCCAGGGCGACGCGCTGCTTCTGTCCGCCCGACAGGCCCTCGACCGCGCGGGGCGCCTCGGGCCGCAGGCCGACGCGGTCCAGCGCCTCCAGCGCCGCATCGCGGTCGGCCGGGCGGGGGCGGATCAGCGTGCGCAGGTTGTAAAGCGCCCCGTGATCGTCCAGCCGTCCCATCAGCACGTTGCGCAGGGCATTCAGCTGCGGGACCAGCGCGGTGTCCTGCGGCACCAGCGCCACCCGCAGGCCGCGCGCCAGAATCGCCTCCCTCAGCGCCGCCAGCAGCGTCGACTTGCCCGAGCCGCTGCGCCCCAGCAGGGCCAGCCGCTCTCCCGGCGCGACATTAAGACGCACGCCCTGAAGGACCGTGGTCCCGCCATAGCCCAGATCGGCGCCGTCCAGCAGCTGCATGGACAGGTCTCACTCCAGCAGGTCAAGCTGACGCGCGACCTCCTCGATCGGGGCATAATCCCCGTTCGCGGCCGGAATGAAGGCCTGGCGCGGAAAGGCCGCCAGCAGGTCGGGATCGTCCATGCCGACCAGCGCCGCCTGCACGCGATCGGCAAAACCCTCGCCCCACCGCGCATCCACGTCACCGCGGATGGTCCAGTTGTAGTCGGGATAAGGCGGCGTCTGCCAGATGACCTTTGCCGTCTCCACCTCGGGGGCACCATCGGCAACTGCCTGATCATAGACGGCAAAATTCAGCGCACCGACCTGCCACGCGCCCGAGGCGACCAGCCGCAGCGTCTGGCTGTGATCGCCCGAGAAGCCCACGCGGTCGAAGAACTCCTCCGGCGCCTCTCCGGTATTCTCGCGGATCGCGTGTTCCGGCATCAGCCGCCCCGAGGTCGAGGTCTTGGCGCCGAAGGTGAAGGTCATCCCGCGGGCGGCCTCGGGGAAATCCTCGGACCGCTCCAGCCCGGTATCGGTATGGGCGATGAAATAGCTGACGAACTGCGTGTCCTCATCACCCTGCGCGATGGCGCGGGCGCCCGGCACCAGAAGCCGCGCCTGCACACCCGACAGGCCGCCGAACCAGGCCAACTGCACCTGGTCGTTGCGGAAGGCGGTGACGGCGGCGGGATAGGACTTCACCGGGACGAACTTGACGGGCACATCCAGCTCCTCCGACAGGTACTCCGCGACGGCGCTGAAACGCTCAGTCAGGCGCGTCTCGTCCTCGTCCGGGATGGCGGAAAAATACAGGGTATCCTGCGCCTTGGCTGCACCGGACAGGGCAACGGAGGCAGCAAGAAGCGCAGCGAGAAAACGAACGGTCATGTGTAAGGAACCTGTTGCGGTGGGACGGGACATGCGGAAGGCGGACCCCGCTGGCCGGGCCTCGCGCCGTGTCGTCAAGCCCCCGCGTCGCGGCGGAACCGATCGGCCCGAGCGCGCCCGGCGCATCGGCTTGTCGGGCCCTTCTAGCAAGCCCCGGCCCCAAGGCGCAAGCGGCCGCATCTTGACTTAGCGTGCGTGGCGGCGGACGATATGGTTGTACCTATCTATTCGACAGGCAGAGGGGGTCCCCATGAATATCGACCTTTCGCGCCGCGGCTTTCTGAGGCTTGCGGGTGCGGGGGTTGCGGCAACGTCGCTTGGAGCCATGGGCTTCGGCGAGGCCGAGGCAGCCGAGGCGGCGCAGGTGCGCACCTTCCGGCTGGCCACGACAACGGAAACGCGCAACACCTGCCCCTATTGCTCGGTCGCCTGCGGGATCATCATGTATTCCAAGGGTGACGTGAAGGCCGGCGAGACTGCCGAGCTCTTGCACATCGAGGGCGATGCCGATCACCCGACGAACCGCGGCACGCTGTGCCCCAAGGGCGCCGCGCTGAAGGATTTCGTCCATGCGCCCACGCGCCTGACGCATCCGCGCATCCGCAAGCCGGGCAGCGACCGCTTCGAGGAGATCACCTGGGACGCGGCGCTGGACCGGATCGCCCGCGCCATGAAGGATGATCGCGACGCGAATTTCATCGCCACCAACGAGGCGGGTGTTCCCGTCAACCGCTGGACGACGACGGGATTCCTGGCGGCCTCGGCCTCGACCAATGAAACCGCATGGCTGACCTACAAGACGGTCCGCTCCATGGGGATCGTCGGCTTCGACAACCAGGCGCGCGTCTGACACGGCCCCACGGTGTCCAGTTTGGGCCCGACCTTCGGCCGCGGTGCGATGACGAACGCATGGACCGACATCAAGAATACCGACCTTGTCATCGTCATGGGTGGCAATGCCGCTGAAGCGCATCCCTGCGGCTTCAAATGGGTGACGGAGGCCAAGGCGCATCGTGGCGCCAAGCTGATCGTGGTCGATCCGCGCTATACCCGCACCGCATCGGTGGCGGATTACTATGCGCCGATCCGCCCCGGCAGCGACATCGCCTTCCTGATGGGGGCGATCCGCTGGTGCATGGAAAACGACAAGGTCCACTGGGACTATGTCCGCGCCTTCACCAATGCCAGCTTCCTGGTCCGCGAGGACTTTGGCTGGTCCGACGGGCTGTTCACCGGCTATGACGAGGAAAAGCGCGACTTCGACAAGAGCAGCTGGGATTACCAGATCGGCGAGGACGGCTTTGCGCTGCGCGACCCGACGCTGGAGGACCCTCGCTGCGTCTGGCAGATGCTGAAGAAGCATGTCGATGTCTACACGCCAGAATTCGTCGAGAACATCACCGGCACGCCGCGCGACAAGTTCCTGACCGTCTGCCAGATGATCGGCGAGACCTCGGCGCCCGACCGGACCATGACCTCGATGTACGCGCTTGGCTGGACCCAGCATTCCAAGGGCGCCCAGAACATCCGCGGCATGGCGATGCTGCAGCTGATCCTGGGCAATATCGGCGTCCGCGGCGGCGGGATGAACGCGTTGCGCGGGCATTCCAACATCCAGGGCCTGACCGATATCGGCCTGATGTCGAACCTGATCCCGGGATACCTGAACATCCCGACGGAAAAGGAAACGGACTGGGAGACCTACCTGTCCACGCGGACCTTCAAGCCGCTGCAGCCGGGCCAGACCAGCTATTGGCAGAACTATCCCAAGTTCATGGTCAGCTTCCTCAAGGCGATGTGGGGCGATGCCGCCACGGCCGAGAATGACTGGGCCTATGAATACCTGCCCAAGCTGGATGTCCCCGCCTACGACATCCTGCGCATGTTCGAGCTGATGAACCATGACCGGGTGAACCTGTATTTCTGCCAGGGCTTCAACCCGATGCTGTCCATCCCCAACCGGGAAAAGGTCACGCGCGGGCTGTCCAGGCTGAAGATGCTGGTGGTCATGGACCCCTTGTCCACGGAAACCTCGCATTTCTGGCAGAACCACGGCGCGCATAACGACGTGGACACCGCCAGCATCCAGACCGAGGTGCTGGAGCTGCCCACGACCTGCTTTGCCGAGGACGAGGGCGCGCTGGTCAACTCGGGCCGCTGGCTGCAATGGCACTGGCCGGGCGCGACCCCGCCGGGCGAGGCCAAGTACGACACCTGGATCATGGCGCAGATCTTCCTGCGGGTGCGCGAGCTCTATCGCCAGGAAGGCGGGGCCTTCCCGGACCCGATCCTGAACCTGACCTGGAACTATGCCGATCCCGACGAACCCTCGCCCGAGGAACTGGCGCGCGAGATGAACGGCCGTGCGCTGGCGGATCTGACCGATCCGGCGACGGGCGCGCCGGTGCTTCAGGCGGGCCAGCAGGTGTCCAGCTTTGGCCAGCTGCGCGACGACGGGACGACCATGGCGGGCTGCTGGATCTATGCCGGCAGCTGGACCGAGGACGGCAACATGATGGCGCGCCGGGACAATTCCGATCCCGACGACACCGGCATGTTCCTGAACTGGTCCTTTGCCTGGCCGGCGAACAGGCGCATCCTCTACAACCGCGCCTCGGCCGATCTTCAGGGCAAGCCCTGGGATCCAAGCCGCAAGCTGATCGAGTGGAACGGCGAGCGGTGGGTGGGCTATGACGTCCCCGACATCTCGCCCACCGCTCCGCCGGACGTGGTCGGGCCCTTCATCATGAACCAGGAAGGGGTCTCGCGCCTCTTCAGCCGGGGCATGATGCGGGACGGGCCCTTCCCGACCCATATGGAGCCTTTCGAAAGCCCGATGGCCAACGTGTTCAACCCGCGCATGCGCGGGAACCCGGTGGCGCGGATGTTCGAGAGCGACGTGGGCCGGCTCGGCTCCAGCGACGAGTTCCCCTTTGTCGCCACCTCCTATCGCCTGACCGAGCATTTCCACTATTGGACCAAGCACAACCCGGTGAACGCCGCGTTGCAGCCCGAGTTCTTCGTGGAGATCAGCGAGGAACTGGCGGCGGAACGGGGCATCGCCAAGGGCGGGCGCGTCAGGGTCTGGAGCAAGCGCGGCCAGGTCTGGGCCAAGGCGGTCGTGACCAAGCGGATCCGCCCGATGACCTGCGACGGCAAGATCGTCCATGTCGTGGGCATTCCCCTGCACTGGGGCTTCATGGGTGCCGCCAAGAAGGGGTGGGGGCCGAACAGCCTGACGCCCTTCGTGGGTGACGCCAATGTGGACACGCCCGAATTCAAGGCCTTCCTGGTCAACATCGAACCCGCAGCAGAGGAGCCGGTCGCATGAAGGATATCGCCACCGCCCCCACGACCGCGGCGTCGAACCCGCCGGTCCAGCCGACCGAGGCCTATTACAATGCGGGCGACATCGTCCGCATCTCGGCCACGCGCAACGTTCCTGCGCCCGAACGGCAGCTGACCAAGCTGGCCAAGCTGATCGATGTGTCCAAGTGCATCGGCTGCAAGGCCTGCCAGTCCGCCTGCATCGAATGGAACCAGACCCATCCCGATGTGGAGGAAAACGTGGGGGTCTATGAAAACCCCCACGACCTGACGCCGAACATGTTCACCCTGATGCGGTTCTCCGAATGGGTGAACCCCGAGACGGACGATCTGGAATGGCTGATCCGCAAGGACGGCTGCATGCATTGCGAGGATCCGGGCTGCCTCAAGGCCTGCCCGGCGCCCGGCGCCATCGTGCAGTATTCGAATGGCATCGTCGATTTCGTTCAGGAAAACTGCATCGGCTGCGGCTATTGCCTGACCGGATGCCCATTCAACATCCCGCGCATCAGCCAGGTCGACCACAAGAGCTACAAGTGCACCCTGTGTTCCGACCGTATTGCAGTGGGACAGGGCCCGGCCTGCGCCAAGGCCTGCCCCACCCAGGCCATCGTCTTTGGCACCAAGGATGACATGAAAGCCCATGCCGCCGAACGGATCGAGGACCTGAAGTCACGCGGATACGAAAATGCCGGCCTGTACGACCCGGCGGGCGTGGGGGGCACCCATGTGATGTATGTCCTGCATCACGCCGACAAGCCGCAGATCTACAACGATCTGGAGGAAAATCCCCGCATCTCGCCCATCGTCGAGGGCTGGAAGGGTGTCACCAAGACCGCGGGCCTGGCCGTCATCGGCCTGGCCGCGATCGGGGCGACGCTGCACGGCCTCTTCGCCCGCGGAAACGAGGTCGAGGAGCATGACGAACAGGCCGCCGATACCCTGGTGAAGGGACGCCTGTCCGACGATGATCCGCATCACGGGGGGCAGGTCTGATGGCGCCGCGCCCCTACTACTCGGAACGCGGGGATCGCATCGACAGCACGGCGCCGGTGACGGTCAGTCGGTATCGCGGCT
This sequence comes from Paracoccus sp. T5, assembly GCF_048538155.2. Taxonomy (GTDB): domain Bacteria; phylum Pseudomonadota; class Alphaproteobacteria; order Rhodobacterales; family Rhodobacteraceae; genus Paracoccus. The sequence continues at coordinate 328,348 of NZ_JBLWIC020000002.1, read as the reverse complement.
TTACCCGCGCGAACCACTGGCTGACCGCGCTGTGCCTGATCGTGCTGGCCCTGTCCGGGCTGGCCCTGTTCGACCCGTCGCTGTATTTCCTCACCGGTCTCTTCGGCGGCGGGCAGACGACGCGCTGGCTGCATCCCATCGTCGGCGTGGTGCTGTTCCTCAGCTTCATGCTGCTGTTCGTCAAGCTGTGGCGCCTGAACATGCCCAAGCCCGAGGACACGACCTGGGTCACCCGGATCGGCGATGTCGTGAAGGGCAACGAGGATGCGCTGCCCGAACTGGGCAAGTACAACCCGGGCCAGAAGTTCGTCTTCTGGGCGATGACCGGGCTGATCGTCCTGCTGATCGTCACCGGTGTCCTGATCTGGCAGCAGGTCGTGGGCCATCTGGTCAGCGTTCCGGTGCGCCGGGTGGCCGTCCTGCTTCATGCCATCTCGGCTGTGCTGATCCTGCTGGTCTTCATCCTGCATGTCTATGCGGCGGTCTGGACACGCGGCACGCTGCGCGCCATGACGCGGGGTACGGTCACCGGCGGATGGGCATGGCGGCACCACCGCAAATGGCTGCGAGAGATCGCCAGCCGCGACAACAAGGGACCGGCAGAGTAATCTGCCGGCCATCACACGCCGACATCCCCAGTGGCCGGTCGGCCCGGAGAGCGACATGACCACCACCATCCAACCCGATCCCACGGCCATCGGCGGCGTCCCCAAGGCGCCGCTTGCCTTTTTGCCGGACCCCGCTCGCCTGTTCGCGACCCGCGCCGCGCGGCTAGAGTTCCTGGCCGGCAGCGGCAGCAACCTTGGCCCCTATCTGCGTTTCCTCGCGGGCCTCGCGGCGCTTCAGGCGCGGCTGGCGGGCGATCTGCCCAAGGTCACGGGGGTGTCCGCGGACCGGATCAGGCTGGCCCGCGAAAGCCGGATGCCGCCCATCGACCGCCCCAGACTGGCCGCCGATCCCGACCTTCATGACGTTCTGGACCGCGTGCTGGCCGAGGCTGCGGGCCTGGACATGCCCGAACCTGCGCGCCTGGCGTTGTCGGCCGTCACGGCCGCGCCCCTGGCCGACCGCCATTGGCTGCTGGAGAACATCCTGACCGATCAGGTGCCGCAGGACAGCGTCGCCCCGCATCTGTTCGCGGCCGTCGCGGTCCAGTTGCACCTGTCGCGCTTGGCCGCCACTTTGGACGCAAAGCAGCTGGTGCCGATCCGCGCCGGCGTCTGTCCGTCCTGCGGCGGCCGGCCTGCCACGTCCAGCGTCATCGGTCTGGGCGGGCTGGACGGCGTCCGCTATGCGGCCTGCGCCTGCTGCCAGACCCAGTGGAACGAGGTCCGGCTGACCTGCCTCTGCTGCGGGTCGACCAAGGGGATCAGCTATCGCAGCGTCGAGACGATCGAGGCGACCGTCCGCGCCGAGGTCTGTTCGGAATGCGACAGCTGGGTCAAGATCCTCTACCAGAACCGCAACCACAGCCTGGAACCCTTGGCCGACGACGTGGCCAGCTTGGGCCTGGATCTGATGATGGCCGAGACCGACAAGCGCCGCGGCGGCTTCAACCCCTTCCTGACCGGCTATTGATGTCCGAATACCGCGCCCTGCCCTCGGTCGACCAGCTGCTGACCGCCCTGCCGGACCTGATCGACCGCCATGGCCGCCAGCCGGTCACCGACGCCGCGCGGCTGCGCCTTGATGCGGCCCGGCAGGCGATCCGTGAAGGCGCCCGAGGCGCGGCCGAGGCGGCGCGCCTGCCGCATCTGCTGGCGGCCGATCTGGCCGCCGCCGCCGTCACCCAGTTGCGGCCGATCCTGAACCTGACCGGCACCGTCCTTCACACCAACCTGGGTCGCGCGATCCTGGCGGAGGAGGCCATTGCCGCGGCCAGCGCCGCGATGGCCGCGCCCCTTGCGCTGGAATTCGACCTGACGACCGGCGGGCGCGGCCAGCGCGACGACCACCTGCGCGGCCTTCTGTGCGACCTGACGGGGGCCGAGGATGCGACGATCCTCAACAACAACGCCGCTGCCGTCCTGATCGCGCTGAACACCTTTGGCCAAGGGCGCGAGGCCATCGTGTCCCGCGGGGAGCTGATCGAGATCGGCGGCGCCTTCCGCATGCCCGACATCATGTCCCGCGCCGGCACGCGGCTGGTCGAGGTGGGAACGACGAACCGCACTCATCCCCGCGACTATCGAGACGCAATCTCGGACCAAACCGGGCTGATCCTCAAGGTCCATACCTCGAACTACCGCATCGAGGGCTTCACGGCAGAGGTTCCGGCCCCCGACCTTGCCCAGATCGCGCGGGACGCCGGCGTGGTCCTGATGAACGACCTGGGCGCGGGCAGCTTGGTCGACCTGTCGCACTGGGGCCTGCGTCGCGAACCGACCGTGGCCGGGGCAGTGGCCGAGGGCGCGGATCTTGTCACCTTCTCGGGGGACAAGCTGCTGGGCGGGCCGCAGGCGGGGTTCATCGTCGGGCGCCGCGACCTGATCGCGCAGATCAACAGGAACCCCCTGAAACGCGCCCTCCGCCTCGACAAGATCCGCATCGCCGCGCTGGAGGCGACGCTGCGCCTTTACCGCGACCCCGACCGGCTGGCAGAACGCCTGCCGGTGCTGCGGATGCTGTCTCGGCCCAAGGACGAGATTGCGCAGCAGGCCGCGCGCCTGGCGCCGCTGGTCAGGGATCTGCTGGCACCGCATGGCTTTGACGCGCAGGTGGCCGATTGCGCCAGCCAGATCGGGTCGGGCGCTCTGCCCACCGACACCATCCCCTCGGCCGGGCTGCGGCTGACGGGTGCCGGCGGCGATGCGCCGGATCGGCTGGCGGCGCGGCTGCGGTCCCTGCCCCGGCCGATCATCGGCCACATTCACGCCGGCGCGCTGATGCTGGACCTGCGCTGCCTGGCCTCGGACGATCAGCTGCTGACGGCACTGGCGGACCTATGATCGTCGGCACGGCGGGACATATCGACCACGGCAAGACCGCGCTGGTCAAGGCGCTGACCGGCACCGATGCCGACCGGCTGGCCGAGGAAAAGGCCCGCGGCATCACCATCGACCTGGGCTTTGCCTATGCCGATCTGGGCGGCGGCGGGATCACGGGCTTTGTCGATGTGCCGGGCCATGAACGCCTGATCCACACGATGCTGGCCGGCGCGGGCGGGATCGACCTGGCGCTGCTGGTCGTGGCGGCCGATGACGGGGTGATGCCGCAGACGGCCGAGCATCTGGCGATCCTCGACCTTTTGGGGCTGTCGCGGGGGCTGGTCGTGCTGAGCAAGGCCGATCTTGCCGACATCCCGCGTCGGGCCGAGCTCGCAAGCCAGATCCGTCGCGCGCTGGAAGGCAGCCGGCTGGCGGATGCTCCGATCCTCCCGGTCTCCACCCTCACGGGCGAGGGGCTGGACGATCTGCGCGCGGCGCTGGCCGCAGCCGAAGGCGCGACGGCGCGGCGGCAGGCGGATGGTCTGTTCCGGATGGCCGTCGACCGCAGCTTTACCCTTCAAGGTGCCGGGACCGTGGTGACCGGCACGGTGCTGAGCGGCCGCGTGGCGGTGGGGGACCTGGTCACCGTCAGCCCCTCCGGCCTGCCGGCCCGCGTGCGCGGCATCCATGCCCAGAACCGCGCGGCGACCGAGGGGCAGGCCGGGCAGCGCTGCGCCCTGAACCTGGCCGGCGAGGCCATTGCCAAAAGCGCGATCCACCGGGGCGACATCGTGCTGACGCCCCAGCTGCATGCGCCCACGGCCCGCATCGATGCGCGGCTTTCGGTCCTGCCGGCCGAGCCCCGTCCCGTCGGCACCTGGTTTCCCGCCCGCCTGCACAGCCACGCGACCGAGGTTGGCGCCCGCATCGTGCCCCTGGGCGACCCCATCGCCCCCGGAGAGGCCGGGCCGGTGCAGATCGTGCTGGACCGCCCGATCGCCGCCGCCATCGGCGACCGCTTCATCCTGCGCGACGTCTCGGCCAGCCGGACCATCGGCGGCGGCCGCTTTCTGGACCTGCGGCCCCCGGCCCGCAAGCGTCGGACGCCCGAGCGGCTGGCCCTGATCGAGGCCGCCCGCCCGTTACACCCTGCCCGCGCGCTGACCACCATGCTGCAGGTTGCCCCTGTGGCGCTGGCGGGCTTTGCCCGCGACCGCAGCCTGACGCCGGAGCAGGCAGGCGCCGCCTTGGCAGAGGCGGGGGCGACGACCGTCGCGGGACTGGCGCTGTCGCAGGACCAGCTGGAGCAGCTGTGCCGGGACGTCGAGGCGCAGCTGTCGCAGTTCCATGAGGCCAATCCCGATCTGCCCGGTCTGGGGCGGGAACGCCTGCGCCTGGCGCTGACCCCGCGCCTGCCGCAGGACGCCTTCCTGGCCCTCCTGCGCCAGCAGGTGGCGGCGGGCCGGGTGGTCATGGACGGCGCCTTCCTGCGCCTGCCCGGCCACGAGGTCCGCCTGACCCCGGAGGACGAGGCGTTGTGGGAACGCATCCGCCCTGCCCTGCTGGGTGAGCTGCAGTTCCGCCCGCCCCGCGTGCGCGATTTCGCGACGGAACTGGCCCAGGACGAACGGGAGATCCGCCGCCTGCTGAAGCTGACGCAAAAGCTGGGCCGCACCGACCAGATCGCCCATGACCACTTCTTCGCTCGGGAGGTCACGGCCCGGATGGTCGCCATCCTGCGGGATGTGGCCGCGCAGACGGAGGACGGCTGGTTCACCGCGCCCGCGTTCCGGGACCGGGTGCAGAACGGCCGCAAGGTCGCGATCGAGATCCTGGACTTCTTCGACCGGCACGGCGTCACCCTGCGCCGGGGTGACCTGCGGCGGCTGAACCCGCACCGGCTGGACCTGTTCGGCTAGAGGCTGGCGCCGCCCTGCTCGACCACCGCCTCCATCGCGACATAGCTGGAGGTCGCGTTGACATGCGGCAGGGACGAGATCTTCTCGGCCATGATGCGCCGGTAATCGGCCATGTCGCGCGAGCGCACCTTCAGCAGGTAATCGAAGCCGCCGGCGATCATGTAGCATTCCTCGACCTCGGGAATGGTGCGGACGGCGGCGTTGAAGGCCTCCAGCGCCTTCTGCCGGGTGTCGGTCATGCGCACCTCGACATAGGTGACATGGGTCAGGCCAAGCCGCACCGGCGACAGGATCGCGCGATAGCCGGTGATCAGCCCCGCCTCCTCCAGCTGGCGGATGCGCAGGGCCACGGGCGTCTTGGACAGGCCCACCTTGCGGGCCAGTTCGGTGACGGGGATGCGCGCATTGGCCGTCAGCTCGGCCAGGATGCGGCGGTTGGTGGGATCAAGAAGTTCGGTCACGGTCTGGGATACCGCCTGAAAATGGTGATGCGGCCTACATCCTGCACCTCAAATGGTCACATCGTCCAGACCCGCTGCGGTATCCTGTGCGCAAATTCGACCATCCGGACCGCCGAAGGGGACGCCATGACCGCTCTTGATTCCGCCGCCAAGTTCCAGCCCGAAGGCCCCCTTCTGGCCCGCCTGATCGCCGAGGCCGGCCTGTCCGACCAGACCCGTGCCCGCATCAGCGCACGGGCCGCCGACTTGATCCGCCGCATCCGCGCCCAGTCCAAGCCCACGATGATGGAGCTGATGCTGGGCGAATACGGCCTGTCCACGCGTGAGGGCGTGGCGCTGATGTGCCTGGCCGAGGCGATGCTGCGCGTCCCCGACCGGGCCACCATCGATGCGCTGATCGAGGACAAGATCGCGCCCTCGGACTGGGGACGCCACTTGGGCGAAAGCGCCTCCAGCCTGGTAAACGCTTCGACCTGGGCGCTGATGCTGACGGGCCGCGTGCTGGACGATCCGCAGCCGGGACTGGCCGGCACCCTGCGCGGCGCGATCCGCCGCCTTGGAGAGCCGGTGATCCGCACCGCCGTCACCCGCGCCATGCGCGAGATGGGCCGCCAGTTCGTCCTGGGCCAGACCATCGAGGCCGCGCTGGAACGTGCGAAGGGGCAGGAGGCCAAGGGCTATTCCTACAGCTACGACATGCTGGGCGAGGCGGCCATGACGGCCGAGGATGCCGCCCGCTATGCCAGCGAATACCGCAAGGCGATCGCCGCCATCGCGGGATCCTGCGACAAGGGATCGGTCGCGCGCAACCCCGGCATCTCGATCAAGCTGTCGGCCCTGCATCCCCGCTATGAGGTCGCGCACGAGGATCGCGTCCTGGCGGAACTGGTGCCGGTCGTGCGCGAGCTGGCGCGGCAGGCCAAGAGCGCCGACATGGGCCTGAACATCGATGCCGAGGAACAGGACCGTCTGGCCCTGTCGCTGAAGGTGATCGAGGCCGTGCTGTCGGACCCGGCGCTGGCGGGCTGGGACGGCTTCGGGATCGTGGTCCAGGCCTATGGCAAGCGCGCGGGCGCGGTCATCGACCGGCTGCACGACATGGCCACGCGCCATGACCGCCGCATCATGGTCCGCCTGGTCAAGGGCGCCTATTGGGACACCGAGATCAAGCGCGCCCAGGTCGAGGGATTTGCGGACTTTCCGCTGTTCACCAGCAAGACGGCGACCGATGTCAGCTATGTCGCGCTGGCCCGCAAGCTGCTGTCGATGTCCGACCGGATCTATCCGCAGTTCGCGACCCACAACGCCCATTCCGTGGCCGCCGTGCTGGAGATGGCGGGCGACACGCCCTTCGAATTCCAGCGCCTGCACGGCATGGGCGAACGGCTGCACGACATCGTCCTGAAGGACCAGGGCACGCGCTGCCGCATCTATGCGCCGGTGGGGGCGCATCGGGACCTGCTGGCCTATCTTGTCCGCCGCCTGCTGGAGAACGGCGCCAATTCCAGCTTCGTCAACCAGATCGTCGACGAGGAGGTGATCCCCGAGGAGATCGCCCGCGATCCGTTCGAGGCGCTGGCCACCGCCCACGCGCCCGCCGCGCTGCTGGCCCCGCAGGCCATCTATGGCGCGGGCAGGAGCAACTCCCGCGGCTTCGACCTTGCGGCCGAGGACGTGCTGCAACAGATCTTTGCGGCGCGCGAAGGTGCCGTAGAGGACGCCGCGCCGCTGGTCCATGATCAGGCCGCCCCTTCGGGCGCAGCGCCGTCGCCCGTGACGAACCCCGCTACCGGCGCAGCCATCGCGCAGGTCACGGAGGCCGACGCGGCGACCGTCGCCCATGCCATCGCCGCCGCTGCCCCCTGGACCGCCCCCGCCCGTGAACGCGCCGCGACTCTGCGACGGGCCGCAGACCTCTACGAGGCTGATTTCGGCCCGATCTTCGGCATCCTGGCGCGCGAGGCCGGCAAGACACTGAACGATGCCGTGGCCGAGCTGCGCGAGGCGGTGGATTTCCTGCGCTATTACGCCCAGCAGGGCGAGGGCAGCGACCAGGCCCCGCGCGGCATCATCGCCGCGATCAGCCCCTGGAACTTTCCCTTGGCGATCTTCACCGGCCAGATCGCGGCCGCGCTGATGGCCGGCAATGCGGTGCTGGCAAAGCCCGCGGAACAGACACCACTGATCGCCGCCCATGCCGTGCACCTGCTGCACCGGGCGGGCGTGCCGACCAGCGCGCTGCAGCTGCTGCCGGGCGACGGCGGCACGGTCGGCGCGGCGCTGACCCGCGACCCGCGCATCAAGGGCGTGGTCTTCACCGGCGGCACCGACACGGCCCGGCTGATCGCCACCAGCATGGCCCGGCACATGGAACCGGGCACGCCGCTGATCGCCGAAACCGGCGGCCTGAACGCGATGATCGTGGACAGCACCGCCCTGCCCGAGCAGGCGGTGCGCGACATCGTCGCCTCCAGCTTCCGCTCGGCCGGTCAGCGATGCTCGGCCCTGCGTTGCCTCTATGTGCAGGAGGACGTGGCCCCGCATGTCATCCGCATGATCCAGGGCGCGATGGACCAGCTGCGCGTGGGCGATCCCTGGGATCTGGCCACCGATGTGGGTCCGGTCATCGATGCCGAGGCGCGGGAGGGGATCCGGGCCTATCTGGACCAGCACCGCGACCGCATCCTGCACCAGCTGGACGTTCCGGCGACCGGGCACTTCGTGCCGCCGACCCTGATGCGGGTGGCGGGGATCGAGGACCTGGAGCGCGAGATCTTTGGCCCCGTCCTGCATGTCGCGACCTACCGGGCGCGGGACCTGGACCGGGTCGTGGCGGCGATCAACGCACGCGGCTATGGGCTGACCTTCGGCCTGCACACGCGCATCGACAGCCGCGTGCAGGAGGTGACCGAGGCAGTGCATGTCGGCAACATCTATGTGAACCGCAACCAGGTGGGCGCGACCGTGGGCAGCCAGCCCTTTGGAGGCGAGGGCCTGTCGGGGACCGGGCCCAAGGCGGGGGGGCCACTCTACCTGCCGCGGTTCTTTGCACCTGAACAGCCGACGGCCAAACCGACGCCGTGGCCATCGAAGGACGATACCAGCCGACTGACCCGCGCCCTGTCGACGCCGCCCGCCGCCCCTGCCCCAAGCGAGCAGCTGATGCCTGGCCCCACCGGAGAGCTGAACCGGCTGCAGATCCTGGCACGTGGCCCGATCCTCTGCATGGGTCCCGGTGCCGATGCCACTCGCGCACAGGTTGCCGCGGTCACGGCGGGCGGGGGCCAGCCGGTGGCGGCCGAAGGCGCCCTGGACCCGCAGGCGCTGACATCGCTGCAGGGGGTGACGGGCGTCCTCTGGTGGGGCGATGCTGAGACCGGGCGGGCGCTGTCCGCGGCGCTGGCGGAACGCCCGGGGCCGATCGTTCCGCTGATCAATGCCCTGCCCGATGCCGGATACCTGTGCCATGAACGCCATCTCTGCGTGGACACCACGGCGGCGGGCGGCAACGCTGCGCTGCTGGCAGGCTGACAGCAGGCCCCGGCCTTGCCATCCCTGCGCGCCCGGTCCATCAACGGACCGGGCGCTTGTCTTGCGTCCGTGGAAGGGATTCGTCCCCGGTGGGGCGGCCGGACTTCAAATCCGGTTGGGGCAGCGAGCCTGTCCCGGGTGGGTTCGACTCCCATTCCCTTCCGCCAATCGGACAATGATCACAGGCCCTGATGACCCCGCACGCAACCGATTTCGACGAATGGCTGGCCGAGACCTGGGAGCAGACCGCCTCGGGCGACGGCTTCACGATGCTGCTGGTGCTGATCGGTCTGGGCAGCGGCCGGGTGGACATCCTGCGATCCGCCCATCTGCACGTCATCGGCGATGATCTGGACTGGCCGGGGCTTGTCGCACATCTTGAGGGCGCGCAGGTGTCGTGGGACGCAGTGGCCCTTTATCGTGCCGGACGCGAGGGGCTGGTGCCGGATGATCTGGCAGGCAGCCGGTTGGCGTCGCTGGTCAAGGCGCTGCAGGGCGACCGGACCCTGCTGCGCGACGCCGAATTCCTGAACCGCGACGGGTTGCGGCTCCGCCTGGACGAGGCCTAGGTCAGCACTCGGGAACAGGTTCCGCGCTGCCCCTCAGGTCCAGCCCCCGGGCGGTCGGCGGCTGCCAGGTGGGTGAATCCGGCACGGCGCCTTGGGTATTCGTTCCCAGCTGCGACCCGCCCGTGCCGCCGGTCCAGCCGGTCGTGCCGGTGTTCTCGGGTGCCGTGCCGTCCTCGGACGGATCGGGTTGGGTGGCGGGCTGGGCCTGGGTATCGGCGGTCGGACATTCCGGCGCCTCGCTCAGCCGGGAGTCCTGGGCCGCGGCCGGCACCGACAGCCCGACCAGCAGCGCCAGCGCCAGGGGGGAAAGGGAACGCAACATGAGGGGCCTCGCAGGTTTTGCTCTGGAGCAACGCCGCCACCCACTGCCGGTTCCTGTCACGCCAGTGCCCTCAGCACCGCGTCGGTGATCGCGTTGGTCCGGTCGCGGCCAGGAACGGTCCCGACGCCCTTCGCGGTCACGACCTCCATCGCGGCCATCATCCGGGCGGCAGGGTCGGCCTGGCCCAGATGCTCCAGCATCATCGCGGCCGACCAGATGGCCGCCATCGGGTTGGCAATTCCCTTGTCCGCGATGTCGGGGGCCGAGCCATGCACCGGTTCGAACATCGAGGGGGCGCTGCGATCCGGGTTGATATTGGCCGAGGCCGCAAAGCCCAGGCCGCCCTGGATCGCCGCCCCAAGGTCGGTCAGGATGTCCCCGAACAGGTTCGACGCCACGACCACGTCCAGGCTTTCGGGCGCCATCACCATCCGCGCGCACATGGCATCGATGTGATAGCGGCTCACCGTCACGTCCGGATATTCACCCGCCAGCCGGTCGGTGATCTCGTCCCAGAAGACCATCGTGTGGCGCTGTGCGTTCGATTTCGTGACCGAGGCCAGCTGCCCGCGCCGCCCGCGCGCCTGTTCGAAGGCAAAGCGCAGAATGCGCTCGACCCCGGTGCGGGTGAAGACCGAGGTCTCGACGGCCACCTCGTCCGGCGTGCCCTGGTGGACGCGACCGCCGGCGCCGGAATATTCGCCCTCGGTGTTCTCGCGGATGCAGAGGATGTCGAAGTCCTGGGTCTTCAGCGGCCCCTCGACGCCCGGCAGCAGGCGATGGGGGCGGATGTTGGCGTATTGGACAAAGGCCTTGCGGATCGGCAGCAGCAGCCCGTGCAACGACACGCTGTCGGGAACGCGCGCGGGCCAGCCCACCGCCCCCAGCAAAATTGCGTCGAAGCCGCGCAGGGTATCGATCCCGTCCTCGGGCATCATCCGCCCATGGGCCAGGTAATGGTCGCAGGACCAGGGGAAGGTCTCTGTCTCCAGCGCCGCCCCGGCCGCGCGCGCCACGGCGATGGCGGCCTCGGTCACGGGTACGCCGATGCCGTCTCCGGGGATGAGGGCGATGCGGTGGGTCATGGGAGCCTCCTTGTTGGTGGGGTCGGGCTAGCGCGCCCTGCCCCGCGTCACAAGCGGGAACAATATCCTGCGGTCCCGGTTCATCCACCCAATTCGGACGATGGAGGCTTTGATGAAGGCACTGACATGGCACGGCAAGGGCGACATCCGGCACGAGACGGTCGACGACCCCCGCATCGAGGAACCCGATGACATCATCATCAAGGTGACCGCCTGCGCCATCTGCGGGTCCGACCTGCACCTGATGGACGGCTGCATGCCGACGATGGAGTCGGGCGACGTCCTGGGCCACGAAACCATGGGCGAGGTGGTCGAGACGGGCTCGGGCCACAGCAAGTTCAAGCAGGGCGACAAGGTCGTCGTTCCCTTCAACTTGGCCTGTGGGCAGTGCTTCTTCTGCCAGAAGCAGCTCTATTCGCTCTGCGACCGCTCGAACCGCAATGCCGAAATGGCGGCAAAGGTGATGGGCCAGTCGCCCTCGGGCCTGTTCGGTTATTCCCATATGCTGGGGGGCTATTCCGGTGGCCAAGCCGATTATCTGCGCGTGCCTTATGGCAGCGTGGGTCCCATCGCGGTCCCGCAGGGGATGGACGATGAGGAGGTGCTGTTCCTGTCTGACATCCTGCCGACCGGCTGGATGGCGGCCGAGCACGCGAATATCCAGCCCGGTGACACCGTGGCGATCTGGGGCTGCGGGCCCGTCGGTCAGATGGCGATCCTTTCGGCCTGGCTGCAAGGTGCGGGCCGGGTGATTGCCATTGACAAGGTGCCCGAGCGTCTGGCCATGGCCCGCGACAAGGGCCGCGCCGAGACCATCGATTTCAGCGAAACGGATGTCTACGACGCGCTGATGGAGATGACCGGTGGCCGCGGCCCCGACAGCTGCATCGATTGCGTGGGCACCGAGGCCGCGCCGGATTCCGGGCTGATGGCGCGGGTGGACCGGGTCAAGCAGGCGCTCTACCTGGGCACCGACCGCCCCGACGTGCTGCGCGAGATCATCATGTGTTGCCGCAAGGGAGGAACGCTCTCGATCCCGGGAGTTTATATCGGCGTCGTGGACAAGCTGCCGATGGGCGCGCTGATGAACAAGGGCCTGACCCTGCGCACCGGCCAGACCCATTGCCAGCGCTACCTGCCCCACCTGCTGAACCTGATCCAGGAGGGCGAGATCGACACCACCTTCCTGATCACCCACCGTGCCGACCTGTCCGAAGGACCCGAGCTTTACAAGAAGTTCCGGGACAAGGACGACGGCTGCATCAAGGTCGTGCTGCGCCCGAACGGCTGACGCCGCGCAACCGATTTGAACAAGCCGGCCGGGCGGGAACATAACCCCGACCGCCCGGTTAAGCAGCCCTGCGGGGGGCGTCCCCTGCCATACCCCTTCACCAAGGAATGCATGATGAGCACGAAGACGCTGGAAAACCTGTTCCATGAAACGCTGAAGGACATCTATTACGCCGAGCGCAAGATCCTGAAGGCGCTGCCCAAGATGGCCCGCGCCGCGCAGTCGGAAGAGCTGAAGGCCGCCTTCCAGCACCACCGTGAGGAAACCCAGGGCCAGATCGAGCGACTGCAGGAGGTCTTTGAACTGCTGGGCAAGTCGCCGCGCGGCAAGACCTGCGAAGCCATCGACGGGATCATCGCCGAGGGCGAGGAGATCATGGACGAGTTCAAGGGCTCACCCGCCCTGGATGCCGGCCTTGTTGCAGCCGCTCAGGCCGTCGAACATTACGAGATTGCCCGTTATGGCACGCTGAAGTCCTGGGCCGAACTGCTGAAGATGACCGATGCGGCCGCGCTGCTGAACCAGACCCTGGACGAAGAATCGGCCACCGACGAGAAGCTGACCACGCTGGCCGAAGGCAGCGCCAACCCGGCGGCGATCGAAGCCGCCTGAGGAGCACCGTCTTTCGCGGCCCCGCCTTCGTGGCGGGGCCTTTTTTATGCTTTGAGCGGCCGTGCTGGCCAAGGGCGCGCAGGGCCGGTGGACCCCGTTTGCCCGGCCAAGCGTTCCTTCACGGAGCGAAGATGTTCGAACACAAGGAGTGGATGATGAGCGACGCCATACTCACGCTGGACGGCGGCCCGCAATTGACCGGCAAGATCACCGAAAGCGGCGGCGACTATATTCGAATCCGCGCTATCACCGAAATGACGCAGGACCAGCTGGCGCAATATGCCGAAGGTCAGATCGAGATTGATGGCAAGGAGGTTCGGGTGCTGATGGAGAGCGCCATGCCGTCCCCGGATGATCAGGACGCGTTCGATCTGACGATGCGGAGAATGACGCCCCCAGTCTGAGAGGACTTGGCGCTCGTGTCATGAGTAGGGGTCGATGGCGCCTCTTCATGAAGTGCCAATGTCACGGCTCAGGGCCTCGGCGCTGCACAATTTATATCCGTTTCCTACGGCAGGCTGACGTATAGGAGACTGAGCAGATACCAGCCGTCTTGTCCCTTAACGATGAATCGAAGACTTCAGCGATATGCTTGACTGCACAAACAGTCGCTAGGCAGCGGGCCGATAGGGCTGGGCCCGTGCCGCAGATCGCCATGCGGCCTGTGCGCCATTAGCGATGGAACCTGTGGGGCCAATCCGGGTCGGCGGTCCGATCCTACCCCTCGCCAGCAGCAGCTAGGTTTAACCCTCAAGCCTGCCTGCACTGGCCGTTCTGACATATCTGGCCTTGGGATCTGCAAACCCCGGTCATTTCATGAACTTCCTGAACCGGGTCCTCTTTCTACGTCTACGCCAGCTTGCCCTGTGCCTTCAACGCAGCCTGCAGGCGAGCCACCAATGCACGAAGCTCCTCGGAAAGGGGCTGCTGCTCATACTGCGCCCACAACTGCGCCAGGTGCTGGTCGACGGGGTCGTCGCGGCGGCGTTCGTCTTCTGTCATTTCGGCGGGCCTCCGATCCAGAACTGGGGCAGTGAAAGCAGGCAAAGACACGAGGACGGCCGCCTCGTCGATGCAACCCTCACCTCGTTGTGACAGGCATCTGTGCACGAACGGTTAATTTGTGCGCGACATTTTGACCGCAGTCGCTGGTTCTTGTGTCCCGATGGCAGGGAACCGGTCGCCAGCTCCCGGGAACTGATGTAAGTTAGCGCGATTGATGTGGAGCAAGTGCATGTGCGGCAGCCCGGATTCTCGACTTGGACAGGCCCTGACCGCATTGCGGGCGGCGATGGATGCGGAACCCTTGTCCGAGCGCGTCCTGGACTTGACAGCGCAGCTTGCTGCCGCACTCGAAGCTCAGCAATCCACGGGCGAACCTGCGACCGGGATTCATGGCAACCTGCACTCCGCCCCCTCAGAGGGGGCTGACCCTTTGCCCTTGGCTCAGAAATAGGCCCAGAGCAGCAAAAGGATCGCCACGACCACAAGCGTGACTGGCAGGACCAAGCGCCCCATGCTGCCAAATCCCGAGCCGGGGTTCGGATCGTCCTCCGTCCTGCCCGGGGGGCGTCGAATCTCCTGGTCATGCGCAATTCCTGCCTCTCGGGCCGTGACCGGATGTCCACCGGCCTCGGCATCCGTCCCAAGCGGAGCTGCGGCCGGGTCGGGATAGTCGACCTTGTCGGCCGCCTGGCCGTGGTCGATCCCCTGTCGCAGCGTTTCGGCGGTCTCGGTTTTCCGGTCCATGTGAACTTCCTTTCGAACGGGAACGCGGCCACGCCTGCACCCCCAGGCCTGCCGGCGCTTGGCTGATGCGGCGCCGGCACGAATGCTCCCGCCGTCCTCAATAGGTCGAGGGTGGATCGCTGGCCGGGAAGGATTCGTCCACGGCCTCGTCCACCTCGTCCCAATCGGCCGGAGGGTTTTTCATCTGCCCCGGTCCGGCATCGCGAACCGAATCGCGCGGTCCATGTGAATGGCGGTTTGGGGTTGCGCGCAGCAGGGTCGGGATGGCCAACCCGGCCAGGACGCCGATCCCGAAAATCACGGAGGCTGAACCTCTCATCACGACACCTCTTTCTTTTGATCAGATCATCGGCTTGCCGCCGGTGACGGCAATCGTGGCGCCCGAGACATAGCTGGCCATGTCCTCGGCCAGCATGACATAGGCGGCCGCCAGTTCGACCGGCTGAGCCGGGCGTTTCATCGGATAGTTTGCCCCAAATTGCGACACGGCCTCCGCTTCGAAGCTGCCGGGGATCAGCGGGGTCCAGACCGGGCCGGGCGCCACGCAATTCACGCGCACGCCCTTTTCCGCCACCATCTGCGCCAACCCCATGGTAAAGTTCTGGATCGCGCCCTTCGTCGTGGCATAGGCCAAGAGCGCCGGGCTGGGCTGGTCCGAGTTGATGGACGCCGTATTGATAATCGACGCACCCTTTTTCAGATGCGGCATCGCGGCCTTGCACAGATAGAAGATGGCGTCGATGTTCGTGGCGAAGGTCTTGCGCCATTCCTCGTCCGAGATCTCCTCGATGCTGTCGAACAGGTCCTGATGCGCGGCGTTGTTCACCAGCACGTCCAGTTGGCCCCATTCGCCGACCACCTTGTCGATCATCTTGCGGCAATGTTCAGGATCACCGATGTCGCCCTCCAGGCGCAGGCAGCGGCGACCGGCCCCCTCGATCAGTTCGGCCGTCGAGCGGGCGTCGTCGCTTTCGGACAGATAGGAAATCGCCACATCGGCCCCTTCGCGTGCATAGGCGATCGCCACCGCCCGCCCGATGCCGCTGTCGCCCCCGGTGATCAGGGCACATTTTCCCTCCAGCCTCCCTGCCCCCCGCCAGCTCTCCTCGCCATGATCGGGCACCGGGTCCATCTTGGCAAAGCTGCCGGGCAGATCCTGCGTCTGCGGCGGGAAGGGCGGCTTGGGATAGTCGGTCATCAGGAGCTCCTGGATCTTAGGGCGGCGAAGTCATTGCTCTTCGGCGGTCCCAACCGGCTGTCTGTCGGAATGTTCCCGCGCCGCGTGCAAAGAACCTGCTTCGCCGGCCGTTCTTCCCAGACCAATTGAGCAAAAAGACGCGCGTTCCCCTCCGGATGCGGAACCGATGCAAGCCGTCCTGCATTGGCCCGTGTCAGGGGCGCGCCGACGGAAGGACAGGGATGTCAGACGACCTAATCGACCACGTCCGTGCACTGCGAGCCTACGGACAATCGCTTTGCGGAAACCCCACCGAAGCCGAGGATCTGGTCCAGGAAACGCTGGTGCGCGCAATCGAGCATGCCGACAGCTACAAGCCCGGCACCTATATGCGGGCATGGCTGTTCACCATCATGCGCAACCGCTTCTACACCAACCGCAAGAAGTCTTCGCGCGAGCCGACCGGGGCGGCGGACTGTGTTTCCTTCGGACCCTCCACGCCGGCCACCCAGGAATGGCACATCCGCGGAAGGGAGATGTGGCGCGCATTGGACCAGATGCCTACCCATTATCGCGAGGCCATCGTGCTGGTAGGCGTCATCGGCGAAAGCTATATTGACGCGGCCCAGATCCTGGGTTGTGACATCGGCACGGTGAAAAGCCGCATCTCCCGCGCCCGGGCCATCCTGCGCAAGTCGATCGACCCGCCGGATTGAGTGCGGATCCGTCTTCTCGTTCAAGTCACATCGATCAGGGCGTGTCGATCCGGACGGAATGGACGGAAGGATCGCAGCGCCGCGCGGCCATCTCCAGGCGTGCCAGCAGATGCGTGCGCACATAGGTCGCGTGAAAGCGCGACGGTGCTGACAGGTGCAGAACCGCAGCCCCCTGCCCCGCCTCATCCGCCGTTTCGACCAGCGGCGCGAACCAGGCGTCGAACATCACCGGATCCTCGGCTAGAAGGCGCGCCCGCACCGCGCCCCACAGCCCGTCCTGGATGGCGATGTCGTGGCGGCGAAAGGGGACGACATTGGCGCTGCCGTCGGCCGCCGCTTCAGGCCCCATGCCGCGATCCGTCATCCGGGCGACATAATCTTCGCCGATATTTGGCCAGGCCGGGCGGGTGTCCAGCAGCATCCGCTGCAGGTCCAGCCCCAGCACCGAGACCCTGCCCCGCGCCCCCTGCCGCTTGACCACCACCCATCCCATCGCCCGCAGCCGCGCCATGTCGCGCTTGACTGTCCGTTCGTCGACGCACCACAGCCGGGCGATCTCTCTCTGCCCGACCGTCAGTTCGTCCCGTTGCCAGTTGTAGCGACTGGTAATCAGCGACATCAGCCGCAGGACCAGCCGCTGCAGCTGCGGCTCGCCCGCCAGGCCATGAGCCATCAGCGCCGACAGGATGTCGTATTTCTTTGCCGCCGCCTCGCGTCCGACGGGCCGGGTCACCTGCATTGCCGCTCCTGCTGCCGGATCACCCGGTCTGCCTGCCTTGGCTTCGGTCTGCTGGAGCCCCTCAGGAAAGTGCTCCAACGTCTTTCGCTAACCTGACTGCATTAGCGTCCTGTTTCGTCTCCCTGTCAAGCAGCTAGGTCCCGCGCCGCCGGATCCGGGTCTTTATCATCATGGAAATCCGGTATTACTGGTATAGGGGGACGTTCAGCATGTCCCGTGTTTACCCCGGAATGTCCCCCAATTTGTGGGGGGCGGGGCGGTCGCGTCCCCCATTTCTGGCTCGGTGTTCCCGTCCGGGATCCGATACGGGCGTGGGTTAGCCTTAAGCGATTCGCGCAACGGGTGCTGGATCGGATGTCGCATCGACTTTAGTGAACAAGGCTTTTGCCAAAAGCACAAATCCGGCGTAAAAGCGGAAGGAGCAATAATCTGCGTCCTTTCAAACAGGCACAACATGTATACTCACGAAGACCTCGCGCGGCTGCAGTCCCAGTCACTCAAGATGCAGGGCTGGATCCGCCGCCAGACCTTCAGTCCGGCGAATGAGAAGACCCTGCGGCGTTTTTCCAGCTGGGAGGTGTCCGAGCTGATCTTTCGCATCAACCAGTCGACCTTCCGCGGCAAGCTGGCCGCGGATCCGAACCTTCCCCTCGGGGAAGTCGAGGAAGACGGCCGCCAGCGCTGGTTCAGCCTCGAGGAAGTGAACGAGTTGCGCCGCCGGGTCCGCATCAACAAGAAGACGCTGATGCCGCCGCGCCCCGAAGGCAAGCGCGCCTTCCGCGCCGCCATCGCCAACTTCAAGGGCGGCGCCGGCAAGTCCACGGTGGCCCTGCACTTCGCGCATGCCGCGGCGCTGGATGGCTATCGCGTCCTGGTCGTCGACTTCGACCCGCAGGCGACGCTGTCCCATAGCATGGGCCTGACGGACGTCGGAGAGGATCATACGGTCTGGGGCATCATGGCCCGCGACCTGGAGCGCGAGACGGATCGCATGAACACCGCCTCTGCCGGGGCGGAGAGCGGCACTGCCCTGCCCCATCGCAAGTTGCCAGCCTCGATCCGGGACATGGGCTTGGGCACGCTGCGCCCGGCGGACTTCATCAAGCCGACGGCGTGGCCCACCATCGATATCGTCCCCAGCTGCGCCAATGCGGCCTTCGTCGAATTCGCCAGCGCCCAGTACCGGCACCTGAACCCGGAATGGACCTTCTTTGGTGCCGTGTCGCGCTTTCTAGACAGCCTGGCGGACGATGCCTATGACCTGATCCTCTTCGACTGCCCGCCGGCGATCGGCTATCAGTCGATGAACGCGGTCTTTGCGGCGGACATGCTCTATATCCCCTCAGGCCCCGGCTATTGGGAATACGATTCGACTACCAGCTTCATTGGTCAGTTGGCCGAGGCACTGGAGGATCTGTCCCACGGCTTCGAGAACTTCCCCACGGGGAAGATCGCCCTTCCCAAGGCGTTCGCCGATGTGCGCTTCCTGATGACCCGTTTCGAGCCCTCAAACGAGCTGCACCAAGCAATGTTCGGCGCCTTCCGCCAGGTCTTTGGTGACCGCTTGGCCGAGAACCCGATCGAACTCACCCGCGCGGTTGAGCAGTCGGGTCGCTTCCTCAGCTCGATCTATGAGATCGATTACCGAGAGATGACCCGCGGCACCTGGCGCCGTGCGCGCGCAACCTTTGATCAGGCCTATGAGGAATTCCGCGGCCATGTCTTGGCCGCTTGGACCCAGCTGGAGGATCACGCATGAGCCGCAAGCGCCGCATGTTCGATATCGATATTCCGGAGGATGATGCCAGTGACTTCCCCGCAGGGAAGGTCGACGCGCGGCGGGGGCCGATGGCGGCGGCCATTAGTGAGACGGCCGAGTCCGCCCGTGACCGCGCGAAGGTCGAGGCCGAAATCCGTGCGGAAAATGATGCGCTGGCACAAGAGCATGTCCGTCTGAAGCGCGCGGGCCTGATCACTGACATGATCCCGCTGGATGCGATCGATACGCAGAAACTGATCCGCGACCGCAAGCCCGTGGCCGATTTCGAGCTGGCGGAGCTGGTCGCGTCGATCCGCGACATCGGCCTTTCGAACCCGATCCGGGTCGAACCTGCAGGCGAGGGACGGTATGAACTGATCCAGGGCTGGCGCCGACTGTCCGCCTATCGGCAGCTGCTGGAGGAAACGGGCGATGCCGAGACCTGGGGCCGCATCCCGGCCGGCATTGCCGCCCGCGGCGATCAGCTTGACAGCCTCTACCGTCGTATGGTGGACGAAAACCTGGTCCGCAAGGACATCTCCTTTGCCGAAATGGCCCAGTTGGCTGTCCATTACGCCATGGATCCGCTGACGGCTGAAGCCGACGCCGAAAAGGCGGTTGCGATCCTCTTCAAGTCGGCTGGCTATCAGAAGCGCAGCTATATCCGAAACTTCATCCCGCTGGTCGAGCGATTGGGTGAGGTGCTGCTTTATCCGCAGGAGATCCCGCGCGCCTTGGGTCTCGCGCTGGCGCAGCGGTTGGACGAGGTGCCGGGCTTGGTCGCGGCCATCAAGTCGGAGCTGAAGGACTGGGATACGCGCTCGATCACTGACGAACTGGCAGTTCTGCGGCGCTATGCGGGGCAAGGGGCAGAGCCGCTGGCCACCGATGAGGCACCGAAGGCCGCGGCCGCGCCGCCGCAGCCCGCCGCAAAGGCCAAGACGACGTTCCAGCTTCAGCGCCCGCAGGGCAGCGCCAAATGCACGGCTGCCAACGGCCGGCTGGAGATCCGCCTGCCGCGAGACTTCTCGGCCGTGGATCGCCGCAAGCTGGAAGCAGCGGTGGCGTTGATGCTTGATCAGATCGAGTGATCTTCCCCGCGGGGAAGACCCGATGCGGCGGCAGGGCAGGGCCCTCGCCGCCGTTTTTGCTGGCCCTAGCCCAGCAGGTTGGCCGCCGGATTGTCCGCCAGTTCGACATCCGCATAATAGCGCTGCGCCTGCGCTGCACTGCGATGGAGCGAGAGCCGCATGGCCGCCTGGAGAGGTGCGCCGTCCAGTGCGGCCTGCGTCAGGAAACCGGCTCGGAGGCCGTGAGCGCTTGCGAATCCCGGCGGATAGCCTGCTATGTGCAGCGGGTGGCGCACGATACGCGCCAGGCCTTCTGGTGTCAGCCGGCGGTCGAGAACCCGATCCGCCTGGCTGACCGGGCGGAAGACTGGTCCCTCCTCGATGCATGCGGTCGACAGCCAGTCGAGCACCGCCCGTGCCGCGCGACCCTTCAAGGGCAGACGCGGCGCGACGTCTGCCCCGGTCGTCTTGGTGGTCAGCAAGCGTATTCGGATCAGTCCTTTGGCAGCCCATTCGCGAAGGTCCAGGTCGTCGTGGTTGAGGGCCACGATTTCAGACCGGCGCCGTCCGCCTGACGCCCATCCCAGCATTAGCGCCGCGCGGTCGCGACGGCCGCGGCGGCTGTCGTCGCAGCTGTCCAGCATGTCCTCCAGCACCGGGCGCGTGATCGGATGGTCCGACTTGGGGGCAGGGGGCCGGGCGGCAGCGCGCCTGGCGCGGCTGCGCGCCTGTGCGACCAGCGGTGCGTCAAAGGGCGAGGCCAGGTTCTTCATCCGGTGAAACGCCCTCCAGCTGGCCACGCGGCGATCGAGGGTTGCGGGTGCCGGACATGCCAGTGAACGACGTAGGCCTTGGGCGACCAAGGCCGCGGCCGTGTCCCGTGCAGGCGAGTGCGTCTCCGTCAGATCGTCGGCATGATCGAGGATGAAGCGCAGTGCCACACCTTCATCCTCGGGCCAAGACAGTGGCTGACCGAACGCCGCGAGCTTCCATGCGGTGATGTAGGCCAAGTCGCGCTCCCATGCCCTCGCCGTGTTGCCGGGCGTGCCGCGCCGAAAGAGGTCGGCCAAGGCCTCTTGGTCAGCCAAGGCCAGGTGGGGAAGGGAGAGCGAAGTTATCATGGGAGGATAATGAGCCTTTGGAAGAAGGACGGCAAGAGCTTTGATAACATGTACTTATCGGAACTTATCGACCTGGCAGGCACCTTTCGATGTGATCATCAGGAAATTATTTAAAAGATGCTATGAGAAGCGTAGTGCCGTGGAAAGGGCCATATTATTTTACTAAGTGGCCTACAGACGGGGTTCACACACGCAAAATTTTGATGCAAATTTCCCAAGAATAAACCGGAAGCCGGCAACGACATCGGCTCCAAAGGTACTATTTTGCAAGTTGCTAAATCGGCCCAAGATCTAACTTGAACGGGCTGTTGCGGATGATGTTCACCAGTTGGAGGCCGACTACCGCGACTCGGCGGACGTGAAGCTCTCCAAGCCCCACCTGAGTTTCACCCGCAGTCTAATGAAGCGGGGCCCTCTCCTGTCGGATCGCTGAATTGATGGTCTGCATCAGCTTGATCGGAGTAAGCGCGTCGGTGTACTTCAACATCGGGTGATGTCGGCGATGGCTTCCGCGTCGGCTACGTTGTTGAAGATGGCACCAGTCTGACCATTCACTTTCGTTGTTCGGGCAGAAACCTTGTGCCGACCGGCTTGTTCCGGCGCCGTAACGACTGACGTTGGGCGTATATCTAAGCTTGTCCTCGCCGCGGTTCATATGTGCCGGCTGTCCCTGACCTTGATGTAGGTCTTGTCCAAGCGCCGGGTCTCTGTGAATTGCTTGCAGCGGCGTGCATCTTTCGCGGCCTGACAAAAGCAGCGCTTCTTTCGATAGCTGATCGCCTCAGGGTCGGCCCGGAAGATCAGCTCCGCCAGAGTTTCTCCGAGATCAAGGTAGAACACGCCGTGCTGCAGGTCGAGGGATAGCCAGTGCCGAATGGTGGCGGGGGGAGAGAAGGTACGCTTGAGCGAGATCGTCATTGAGCGGCTCCCCAAACGCCTGTTGGTGCGCCAATTCCACCCGCCGGATGGTGACCCGGAAGGTTGCTGCGCGACCAGGCTGTGTCGAAATTCTCGGGCGGTCGGCACCAACTGGGCAGGACAGCACGTTGGCAGAATGCACGCCGCACTGTCCGAGTTGGCGCCTATGTCTCAAAGGGTATTTCATGACACCACTTCAGATCGCTTCGGTCGTTCTTGTCCTGTCTGCGGCCTCCGGCACCTTCAACTATTTCTTCCTGAGGCTTCCGGCGTCTATCGGGATCATGATCACGGCATTGCTCGGATCTGTCGTGGTCCTTGCAGTGGATCACCTCCACCCCGGCCTGCATCTTGCCGTCCAGGTGCGGGAATGGGTCGCGGCCCTGGCATTCTCGGGTTCTCTGCTTGATGGCATGTTGGGACTTCTGTTGTTCGCCGGGGCGCTGCACGTGTCGCTGAAAGATCTGAGACGCGAAGCACTGCCTGTGCTGCTCCTGGCGACGCTTGGAGTCGCGATCTCGACCGCCATCGTCGCCGCAGGGTTTTCTTGGGTCAGCGGGATGCCGATTCTGATCGCTCTGGTCTTTGGCGCGTTGATTTCGCCAACCGATCCGGTGGCGGTCCTGGGCATCCTGCAGGACGCGAACATCCGCAAAAGCTTGGAAACGAAGATCGCGGGAGAGTCGCTTTTCAATGACGGCGTGGGCTACGTGGTCTTTCTGCTGCTTGTGGGCTTGGCCTTCCCGTCGGCGGGAGCGCATGGAGGCTCATCCATCGATCCCGCCGCCGTGGCGCTTCTCTTTATCCGGGAGGCAGTGGGCGGAGCGGCCTTGGGGGCCGCTCTGGGCTGGGGGGTCTTTCAGCTGATGCGGCGGATAAACGATTATCCGCTGGAGGTCATGCTGACCTTGGCTTTGGCCTTCGGCGGTTACGAGCTTGCGCTGGCACTGGAGGTTTCGGCGCCGATCATGGCCGTCGTGGCGGGGCTGATGATTGGCAATGTCGGCCGTCGCGACGCCATGTCCGAGGAAACACGCACCTATGTCGACGGCTTCTGGCGGCTGATCGACGAGATCCTGAATGCCGCCCTGTTCCTGATGATCGGAATGGAGATATTTCAGCTGAGCTTCACGTCGGACATGGCGGTCGCTCTGCCTGCAGCCGTCGGGCTCGCGCTGCTGGCCCGTCTGCTTTCGGTGGCGCTGCCGATCCTGCTGCTGCGTCCCATTCGCCGTGAAGGGCGGGACGTCGTGCCGCTGATGACATGGGGCGGCCTGAAGGGGGGCATCTCGGTTGCGCTGGCGTTGTCCTTGCCCGAAAGCGAGTGGAAGGCCCTGATCCTTGCCGCGACCTATGCCGTCGTGGTCTTCTCGATCCTCGTGCAGGGTCTGACCCTGGGCCGTTTCGCCCGCTGGCTGAACCAGAAAGAGAAGCCGCGTCCGAAGGTGAGCAGCATGGTGTGATTCTTGTCGGCTGTCACAGCTCCCGGCTTCCAAGACTGGCGTGCAGGCAAAGTCGCAGCTGGCGACGCGTTTCATTTTCAATGAGGGTGAACGGACGGCCCCGCGATATGGTGATGAGCAAGTTCGGCTTGAGAAGCTCTACGTCATCGGCTCTTACCATATCGCAGGGGTCGAGCCGGTGACCTTGGTCCGCCAAAGCCAGTTCCTGCCTGAGTTCTGCTCCAGTCTGCGATTATGTCAGCGCCCCATCTGTAGGGAAAGGCGAGCGAGGGCAGTATGCCTTACAGCAATTTGCGGTCGCAGAGCCCCGACGTGCGGGTTCCTCGCCGCCTCCGGTTCTGGACATTATCCCCTGACTGCCGAAAATGCAGGAGTGAGCAGAATATGCGATCAAGGCGCGAGTCAAACTGTCGCAGTGCGATGTGAGGAGAGGGGGGCACATGAGCAAATCGGACGATATCCTGGCCGCCGAGGCGGGCCTGGCAATGCTGAAGAGCAACACGCGCCAGACCGGCTGGCGCAGGGCCAACCCGCTCAAGTACCGAGCCCATCTCCTCGTGCACAAGGCATTGGCGGCCGGGCAGCTTCAGAAGCAGCCCTGCGAGGTCTGCGGTGCAAAAGTGGTCGACGCCCATCACGATCGGTATGATGAGCCCCTCAAGGTCAGGTGGCTCTGCCGCAGCCATCACACCCAGTTGCACTACTATGGCGAGGACATGTTCCCGATCGGGAAGTGATCGAGACGCAATGAGGTTTGGGAGGGCGTTGCATCTGACGCCGCCGGCTGCCCCAGCCCTGCCAAGAGATGCGGAGGATCTGCTCCCCGGTTGAAGCTGCTCGCTTCATCGCCCCCTTTCTAGGGCGGACTCTGGTCGCAACTGGAGGCGCCGGGACGGTTATTCTTGAATCGAATTGGAACAATCCCCTTCCGTCCCCGGTTGCGCGTCCTCACCAACTGCGAGGAGAAAGACCATGCATGTTCGAGAGATGATCAGCACGCACCCCGACGTTCAGGGAAACGTGGCGGAGAACCTTCTGATATGCATCGAGGAGTGCTACAGCTGCGCCCAGACCTGCACTGCCTGCGCCGATGCCTGTCTGGCCGAGCCGATGGTCGATCAACTGCAGCAGTGCATCCGGCTGAACCTCGATTGCGCTGACATCTGCGCAGCCACGGGGGCAATGGCCTCGCGTCGCACAGGTTCGAACGTGGAGACTCTCAGGGCCACTATCCAGGCTTGCGCGGTGGCATGTCAGCGATGCGCGCAGGAATGCGGACAGCACGCCGAGATGCACGAACATTGCCGTATCTGTTCGGAATCCTGCACTCGCTGTGCCGAGGCCTGTCAGGCGGCGCTGAACAACGTCCAGTAAAGGCTGACGCTTGACTATAGCATGAGTCGCGAGGGCGGCAGCTTCTCCGGCAAAGAAGCTTTTGGTTCCGAAGGCAAGACCGGCAGCAGCACAGGAGCAGCAGCAAAAGAGAGGATAAACTCAAGCCGATGGATGCAGCACCGTCGACCCAGTTCTGGCTCAGAACTTCGCTCGCAACCTGGCCCATGAAGGCGGCCTCCAAACCTGAAAGCCGCATGCTGACCACCGCATCGAGGCCAAACATGGCGTAATGCGGTCCGTGGGATACAATTGGTCCCATGCGGTGCCGTTCTGAGGCTGGCGCCCTCCCACTTTCGGAACATTCGCGCGCCATTCGGGTTGGCTGAGACTTGCAGATTTACTCGCGTCGTCGGAGGAGGTCGAGCTTGGCCCAAGAAAATTCCCCCCACAATTCTCTTCAAGGCCAGCGAGAGGCCCGGTATCGTTGGATCGGCGCCAGTGTCGCCAGCGTCACGTTGCTTGGCTGGTTGCTCGCGCTCTATTTCTGGTCGGTGTCCGCCGAGACGCAGGACGAGCTTGACCGACAGGTCGCACTGGCAGGAACAGCCGCCGACCTCCAGACCCGCATCGCGACGATGAACACCGAGGTTGTCCAGGCCGAGGCCGCCCAAGAGCAGATCATGAGCGATCTGGACCGCCTGCAGCAGCAACTGCAATCCGCACAGGCAGCCGCCGCGACCTTGGACGTCCAGACGCAGGCGCTGCGCGACGAGCGCGAGACCCTGCTGCAGGAGATCGCGCGCGACCAGGATGCGCTGGCCGGCCTGCAGCAGGAGATCGCGCAGGCCCAACAGCAGATTACGAAGACTTCTCAGGATTTTGCCGATGTCGGGGAACGACTGGAAGAGGCGCGGCGCCAAGAGGCCGATCTGCAGTCCCGCGTTTCGGACCTGACGGCCACGGTTGCGCAGCTGACCGGGGAAGCGGCGGGCGTGGAAGAGCGTGTTCAGAGCGCCCGCGAGGCCGAGGCGCAGCTTCAGCTTCAGGTCGCCGCCGCCCGCGAAGACCTGAGCAGCATTGAGAACACCCGGAGTACCGTGTCCCACTCCGTGGATGCGCTGGTTCAGCGTCGAGAAGAACTGGCCGCGGACTCCGCCACCGCCGAGGAGCGGATGAGGACAATGCAGGAGATGATGGCCACCCTGTCGCGCACGGTGGCCGAACGCAGCGAGCGTCTGGCAGAGCTGCAATCCCGTGTCGGGGAGCTTCAGCAAGAGGCGGGCCGCCCGGCCCGCGCTGCGACCGCTGGCCTCGTTCTGGACAAAATCTACCAGCACAAGTCCGTCACGGCCATGTTCGACCGGGAGGGCAGGTTCCAGATGACAAACGCCGACACGCAGAGGTCAGCTACTGGCGAATATACCCTGTCCGAGGGCATTCTGACCCTCAGCAGTGTGGATGGCGACCTGGAAGACGCCCGGTTTCCCATGCGCTGCCGCATCACCGCTGAAGGAGCCGGATTCACACTGGAAGACGAAGATGGTTCCTGCGCGCGTCTGGCGGGCGTTTCCTTTGAGCGCGTCGGGCCATGAGGCGCGGTGTATGTGGGAGGCTCTCGCAGCAAGGAACTAACCAGCACAAGAAGACGAGGCAGTTGATATAGCCGATCAACAACTGCACCTGCACGAGCAGACGCATCGAATGACGTTGGCAACAGGAGCAGGGCGATCTTGTTGGGGCGCCGACGGTGATTTGGCAAATACGTGGAAGGTAGCTTCTTTCGAGGCCTGCGTTCCTCGTGGCAGACAGGGCTTCTAAGTCAGCGGTTCAGGAGGGGCAGGGGCTGGCAACGGCTTGTTCAGCCTTTGAGGCTGGACGTCTTAAAGAACCCGCTGGCCCCAAAATCAGCTTTCGCAGCAGTGCGCGTCTTCCAATTATGGGGGTTGTTGCCATGGCTTCGATGCCCGGATCGATGGACCCGCGCAATCATCCAGACAAAGGCTGATGAATTTGCACTGAAGAGCAGATCTTGGAGCGCTTCTCTTGGCAGGACTGCCGCCAGAAAGCTGCGGATCTTCGAGAGGCGCTGGAGAACCGAGCCAATAATCCGGTAGTTGCGCGGCGCGACAGCTTGTCAGCGGACCTGTCGTATACTCCACAATGGCGCATGCTCGTGAAGAGGTGTTACCGAGGCCAAGGCGAACATGGCAGTTCCACTCGTCGGAAAGGGTCGCGCGGTCGGAGGACTTAGCGCCAGCTGATCGCAAGCGGAATCACGGAGTGAGCAGGCCCAAAGCCTGCCAAGGCACGAGAGTATTCCGGCCTGCCGACGCCCCCCAAGATGGGAGATCGTCGTTATAGGCTACAACCTTCGCCAATGCAGCGGCGGCTTCGAGTTTGCCTCAGTGGGGACGGCGATGGCGTCCGCCGGAACCGGACGCTGTTGCGTATGGACCAACAGTGTCCATCAAAAAAGGCACTGCCGAGTGTCTGTCACAATTCTGATGATCTTCTAGCTTAAAGGCTAGTTCTGTCAGCTCCAGACAAACAAGATGCAGTAAAATGCGTTAGCGGTATTGATCCGGCCTGCAGCCAAACATTGGCTGGCAGATTGTCTTTAGCTCTGACGGAGGCAGCGGGCAGTCTCATTGAGAATGCCCGCCCTTCAATTGTTCTAAAGGATGTCAGGTCCGGTCCCTGTCGATCTCCACTTCGGTCTTGCGCAGAGTGTCACGCACAACCTCGTCGCGCTCGGTGACCTCCTTGCCGACGACCACTTCCTCGGTCATTACGGCTTCCTTGCTGACCACGGCCTCCTCCGACTGCGTCGAGACGTCAATGTCGCGCTCTTGGAACAAAGCCTCGGCATCTGCGCCCGTCAGCGTTTGATCCAGCGGCCGGCGCTCGATCGAAAGCCGTTCTTCGCGAAGGCGCACCCGTTCTTCGACCGGGATCTCCTGGACATAGGTGCGGACATGCGCCGAGCCCCGCTCGTGGACACGCTTGCCAATGTTCAGCCGCTCTTCCGCCAGCGGGATCGACTGTTCGCCGCGGACATCACCAGCGGCGATGCCGGTGGTTGCAGCATAGTCCGGGCTGGCGCGGTAGTCGGCCTCATAGGCATCGATATCGACACTCTCCTCGGGGTGGCGCATGATTTCCGCAGCGGCATCCACCTGCGCGTCCTCGACCTCGGCGGACACCACATAGTTGCCCTCGCGCACGGCCTGCTTATAGGAAGCAGTATCCTCGTCCGGCAAATGAAGGGTGTCGACGTCGTCATGACGGTCAATGCCACCGGCGACATGGATGTGCCGCTCCGGAACCCCAACCTCGGCAAGCTTGCGCCGAACGAGATCGGCGACGTCTGCGGTCCGGAAAATGGCTGTAACTGTATGGGACATGATTATCCTGCTTTCTGCTCTGTGTTTGATTGATGAGGATCTTGGCCCTCAGAGGTCAGGGTGACCCGTCCTCTGCCGGGGGATCGTGCGGAAGATCATCGCTGTCGGGATTGTCGATGAAGGCTTCCTGCCTGCGAAGCGTGACCGTCTCGGCATGCTCCACAGACTCGACGTGGCGAA